>NZ_SMLA01000079.1:0-21132 GCF_004349225.1 Saccharopolyspora karakumensis | reverse complement strand
GAACGATTGGTTTCACTCCCCACTGAACCCATCGTCACCACTGACTTATTCATTGCCCGGACTTCCACTGAAATCCGGGTCCGAAGTTCCACTGAAGTCAGGTGCCGGGTTCCACTGAAATCCGGCGTCGGAGTTCCACTGGGACGGTCAGTGGGGGTGGGGGTAGCGGGTGTGGAGGAGGCCTTCGCACCAGGTTTGGTTGGCTTCGATGCTGATGCGGGTGGTGCGGGCGATCCTCAGGTGGAGCGGGAGGCCGGCCTGGGTGAGCGGGGTGCCGGTGTCGTCGGTGAGCAGGGGTGCCCGGTCGTCGTCGCGGAGGCCGAGGCGGCGGCGGAGGCGGCGGAGCGCCGTCGTGGCCGGGAGGTCGGCGAGGGTGAGGGCGGTCAGGTCTTCGTGGGTGCGCCCGGACTTGAGCAGGATTCCGGCGAGGCGCTCCTGCTCCGCGGCGTGGGCCTTGCGCAGGAACACCGCGCGGAGCTCGTCGAGTTCGCCGGCGGCGAGGCCGGGGAACGCCGAGCCGAAGCCCTCCCCCGCCGCGACGCCGGCGTTGATCTCCTCGGCCGCGAAGTGGTCGAGCAGGCGCACCGAGACGCGGCCGACCCCGGGCAACGAGCTCAGCACGTCGTGGGCGTCGGCGACCATCAGGTAGGCGAAGTTCGGCGCGCAGAAGTAGGTCGGCAGCCGCAGGTCGACCTCCACCTCGTCGCCGCGCACCTCGCACCGGGCGACGAACCCGAGCTCGGTGATCGGCCGGTCCAGCTCGGGATCGACCACCGAGCCCAGGGCCCGCACCACCACCTCGGTGTCCACAGCGGAAGCCGCGGTCATCGGGCCACCGCCTCCCGCGCGGACGGGATCTGCACCGGCACCTCGATGTCGTAGAGCTCGGCGATGTTCAGGCCCAGGACCTTGCGCTTGACGTCCGGGGTGAGCACGCCGTACTCGGACTGCATGTCCTCCGGGATCTGGAAGTCGACGAACTTCTCGATCAACCACTTCGGCGTCCAGATCGCGTAGTCGCTGGCGAAGGTCAGCCGGTTCTCGTCCAGCCAGTACAGCAGCTCACCGATGATCCGGGCGAAGTAGCGCGGCCGGGAGTGGATGAACGGCATCGCCACCGCCAGACCGCCGTAGACGTTGGGCTCCTGCGTGGCGATCCAGCAGAAGTCCTCCAGCCGCGGCAGTCCGCAGTGCTCGACGATGAAGTTCAGCTCCGGGAACTCGGTGGCCGCGTCGTCGACGTCGGCGACGTCGAAGGCGTCCCGGTTGAGCGGGTAGATCGTCGGCCCCTTGTGCACGTGGATGTTGCGGATTCCCAGCTCCTGGCACTTGTCCAGGTACCGGTAGGACCACGGGTCGGAGAGCTTCCAGCCCTTGGAGGCGCCCTTCCACTCGGCGGTGTAGAGCTTCACGCCGCGCAGGTTCCAGCGCTCCGCCTGCCGCTCCAGCGCCGTCAGCCCCTCCTCCTCGTCGCGCGGGTCCCAGCTTCCGTTGACGATGAAGCGATCCGGGTACTTCTCGGCGAGCGTGCCGTCCCGTTCGGTCGTGTTGAAGCCGTTGACGAAGAAGTCGGTCAGGTAGGTCGGCTGGAAGATGGCCTTGTCGACGTAGCCGACCTCGAACAGGTCGTGCAGCACGTCCTGCTCGCTCTGCAGCTGGAAGTGCTCCAGCGACCACTTGTGCTCCTCCGGGCTGAGGTTGGAGTGGTAGTCGTAGAAGCAGTTGAGGAAGCCGGTGCCGTAGCGGTTGGCCTGGTTGGCGGGCGTGCCGTCCCAGAAGTGGACGTGCCCGTCCACGATGAAGTACTGCTCGTCGCCCTTGACGTACATGTCCGCGTCCTTCCTATGGCACGAGAATCGCTCGACCGCCCGGAATGCGGCCGGCGTCGAGATCGGCGAGCGCGTCGAGCGCCTCGTCCAGCCCGTACTTGCGGGTGCGCAGCGAGACCTGGCCTCGCGCGGTCAGCGCCATCAGCTCGTCGAGGTCGTTGTAGGAGCCGACGAGGTTGCCGATCACGTTGATCTCGCGGGAGATCACGTCGATGGTGGGGATGTCGACCTTGCCGCCGTAGCCGATGACGAAGTAGGACCCCGCCTGCCTGGTCAGCGCCAGGCCTTCGGACTCGGTACCGCCTTCGCCGACGAAGTCGAGCACCACGTGGGCACCCTGACCTGCGGTGATCTCCAGCGCGGTGGCGACCTGAGAGCCGTCGGCGAGCACGGCGTGGTGGGCTCCGAGCTGCGTGGCGAGGTCCAGCGCCTCCTGCGACCGGTCGATGACGGTGATCTCGGCGGGCGTCATGGCCAGCAGCGACTGCAGACCGATGTGCCCGAGGCCGCCCGCGCCGATGAGGATCACGTGGGTGCCCGCGTGCAGCAGCGGCACGGCCTTGCGCACCGCGTGGTAGGCCGTGAGCCCCGCGTCGGCCAGCGCGGCGACGTCGGCGGGTTGCAGACCGTCGTCGAGGCGCACCACCGAGCGGGCGTTGGTGAGCATCAGCTCGGCCATGCCGCCGTCGGCGTTGATGCCGGGGAAGCTGGAGTTCTCGCAGTGCACGTCGTCGCCGGAGCGGCAGGCTCGGCAGAGCCCGCAGGTCACCAGCGGGTGCAGGATGACGCGGTCACCGGGAGCGGTGTTGCTGACGGCGGAGCCGACCTCGCGGACCGTTCCGGCGTTCTCGTGGCCGATGACGTAGGGCAGCGCGACGCCGCTCTTGTCCTTCCACTGGCCTTCGATGATGTGCAGGTCGGTCCGGCAGACCCCGGCCGCGTTGATCTCCACCAGCACGTCCCAGGGACCGGTGACCTCGGGGTCCGGGACCGATTCGACGACAGGCTTCTGCTCGTACTCGTGCACGCGTACCGCTCGCACCGCCGACCACCTCCGGCTCGACCAGGACGGGTCCGTCCCAGGTTGCGCCGAAGCGGCCATGACCGCCCGTCGGGGCGGGCGGTCTGACTCGGTCAAGTCGGGCGATCAGCGATGGCGCCCAGGTGGATGCGCTCGCCGCGCAGATAGGCTCAGGCGTCGACCCAGCCGTGGCGGACGGCGATCTGGGTCAGCTTCTGGCGAACCTGCAGGATCTGCTCGGCGGTCATCGTCGGCGCGGAGGTCAGCAGCGCTTCGGTGACGGTCTCGTGGAACTCCTTCGCCGAGAGCACGTCGAAGAGCTCCTCCTCCGGCGGCTGCTCGCCGGGCGCCGCGGACTGGCGCAGGATGTGGACGTTGGAGGCCTTGGGGCCGCGGTCGCTGTCCTCGGGGTCGAACTCGACGACCACACCGGGGGCGACCAGCCGCTTGTCGAAGGTCAGGTCGTTGACGTGGATGAAGACGTCCTCACCACCGCCGTCGGGTGCCACGAACCCGTATCCGCGCACTTCGTCGAACCGGACGACCTTGCCCGTGACCATCTTCGGCACCCCACCTTCACCCCGTACCCGCACGCAGGTCAGGCACTCTACCTGCGGTCACATCGGCGGGGCGAACCCAGTGCCGGTGCGGTCCCCGGCACTACCGGCGCGGCATCGGGATGTCGGTGTCGGGGCGGCTGCGCTCCTTGGGACCGTGCTCGATGAAGTCCGCGGCGAACTTGATCCCCGCCTGGTACGCCTCCACCCGCGCACGGCCGATCTCGGCTTCGATCGTCTCCGGGTGCAGCTCCTCAGCCAGCGAGCGCATCTCCGCCAAGCGACTGCGGGTCTCCTCATCCATGTGTGCGCCATCCTTCCGCGTGAACATCTCCGGAGATCCTCACTGGTTTTCACGTTCTTCGCACGGCCGACGGACAGGCTAGTCGCGAGCCCCGGTCGATCCCGATCAGGTGAGGACCGCCCTGCCGTTAGCCCCGCCACGACCCGGGGTCACCGGTGACGATCAGCGGATACGATCCGCCGGGCAGCGGGCGGCAACGGCGCGGAGGTGGCATGAGCAGCGGGGAACTGCGACTGGAAGTCGATCAGAACGTGGCCCGGATCACGATCGACAACGCCGGCAAGCGCAACGCGATGAACGCCGCCATGTGGCGTCGGCTGCCCGAACTGCTCGCCGAGGCCACCGCCGACCCCGAGGTCCGCGTCGTGGTGCTCACCGGTGCCGGAGACGCGTTCTGCGCCGGTGCCGACATCTCCGAGCTGCACGAGATCGAGGGCCCCGAGGGCAGCGCCACCGAACCGGCGGAGCGGGCGCTGCTGGAGTGCCCGCTGCCGACGATCGCGCTGATCAACGGCCTGTGCATCGGCGGCGGCTGCCAGCTGGCGGCGGCCTGCGATCTGCGCATCGCCACCGAGTCCGCCGTCTTCGGCATCACCCCGGCCAAGCTCGGCGTGGTGTACCCGCCTTCGAGCATCGCGCGGCTGACCGAGCTGGTCGGACCGTCGGCGGCGAAGTTGCTGCTGTTCTCCGCGGACTTCTTCAACGCGCCGCGCGCCTTGGCCATGCGACTGGTCGACGAGGTCGTGGCCGACCCGGCGGAGCGGGTGGCCGAGCTGGCCGGGACCATCGCCGGACGCTCCCAGCTGAGCGTGCGCGCGGCCAAGGAGCTGGTGGACCTGGCCGGACGCGGCGCGCCGCTGACCGAGCGGGCCGAGCACTGGCACGACGTCGCGGTGAAGACCGGCGAGACCGCCGAAGGCGTCGGCGCGTTCCTCGAACGCCGGATGCCGGTTTTCCCGTTCGCGTAGCCGAACTCCCCGTCCAGGCACGTCATCCCGCAGTTCGATCCTCTGTGGACGGCGCAGCGGAACCACCGGTTACCGCGCGCTACACGCACTGTTCATCCTTTTCGCGATGATCAGTCCACGCGCGCCGATCTACCGTCGCGGTACCCGAGCACTACCCATTCCCACCGCGCACCGGAGGAAAAACCGTGGAACGTCGCACCTTCCTGCGCGCCGCCGTCACCGGCGGCGCCGCTGTCGCGTTCGGCTTCAGCGTGACCCGCGAGGCCATCGCCTACCCCGCGCAGACCGGCCCCAGCCCGTACGGCCCGCTGCAGACCGCCGACGCCAACGGCCTCGAACTGCCGGCGAACTTCACCAGCCGGGTGCTCGCCCACACCGGCGAGACCGTCGCCGGGACCGGCCACCTCTGGCACGGGGCACCCGACGGCGGCGCCTGCTTCGCCGACGGCGACGGCTGGATCTACGTGTCCAACTCCGAGCTCCCGCTGGGAACCGGAGGTGTCAGCGCGCTGCGCTTCGACGCCGCGGCCACCATCACCGGCGCCTACCCGATCCTGACCGGCACCACGCAGAACTGCTCGGGTGGCGCGACTCCGTGGAACACCTGGCTGTCCTGCGAGGAGACCGACCGCGGCTACGTCTTCGAGACCGACCCGTGGGGCGGTGAGGCGGTCCGCCGCGACGCGATGGGCCGGTTCAAGCACGAGGCCGCTGCCGCCGACCCGGACCGCAAGGTCGTCTACCTGACCGAGGACGAGTCCGACGGCAACTTCTACCGCTTCGTGCCGACCACCTGGGGCGACATGTCGGCCGGCACGCTGCAGGTGCTCGCCGAGGCCGACGGTGCGCTGACCTGGGTCGACGTTCCGGACCCGACGGGCGCCACGGTGCGCACCCGCCACCAGGTCGACACCGCGCGCGTCTTCGACGGCGGCGAGGGCGCCTACTACCGCAACGGCACCTGCTTCTTCACCACCAAGGGCGACAACCGCGTCTGGGCCTACGACGCGGTGGCCAACGCGCTCAACATCGCCTACGACGACGACCTCACCCAGGACGGTCCGCTGACCGGTGTCGACAACATCACCGGCACCGCGACCGGAGACCTCTACGTCGCCGAGGACGGCGGCAACATGGAGATCTGCATCATCACGCCCGACGACGTGGTGGCGCCGTTCCTGCGAGTGGTCGGCCAGGACGAGTCCGAGCTGTGCGGCGTGGCGTTCAACCCGGCGGGCGACCGGCTGTACTTCTCCTCGCAGCGCGGACCGGCCGGTAGCAGCTCCGACGGCTACACCTACGAGATCACCGGCCCGTTCCGGAAGTGATCGTCACCTGGTGTCCAGGGCCCGGCGGCTGGCCGAGATGACCTTGGTCA
Organism: Saccharopolyspora karakumensis; assembly: GCF_004349225.1. Lineage (NCBI taxonomy): Bacteria > Bacillati > Actinomycetota > Actinomycetes > Pseudonocardiales > Pseudonocardiaceae > Saccharopolyspora > Saccharopolyspora karakumensis. The sequence goes on along the minus strand of NZ_SMLA01000079.1, from coordinate 15,075 downwards.
GGGCCACGTGGAGCTCTTCGAGCTCGGAGAGCTCCACGCCCAAGGTCTCGACGATCTTGTAAGGGATCTTCTCGGCTTCGTCGCGCAGCCGCGCGCCCTCCTCGGTCAGCGCGACCTCCAGCCTGCGCTCATCGCTGCGGCTGCGGGTGCGCAGCACGTAGCCCACCGATTCCAGCCGCTTGAGCAGCGGCGACAGCGTGGCCGCATCGGCGTGCAGGACGTCGCAGAGGTCGGTGACCGAGCGCGGCGAGCGCTCCCAGAGCGCCAGCATCACCAGGTACTGCGGGTGCGTGAGGTTCATCGGCGCCAGCAGCGGCCGGTACAGCGAGATGACGTTGCGGGAGGCGACCGACAGCGCGAAGCACACCTGGCGGTCGAGGGCGAGCGGGTCTTCGCCCAGGTCGGGACTCTGCACGGGGTCAGCTTACTCACCTTCCGCCACGCGCTAATAGTTAGTGTGCTAAATATCGGGGCGTGAGCCAACACCCGGAAGCCCGCCTCGTGCGACCGAATCCGCTGCTGTGGATCTGGTACGCCTTCGGCGGCCGCCTGCCCGCACGGCACCGCGAGTGGGTGCTCCACGACGTCACCTGCGGGACCTGGGTGCTGCGGCACACCGCGCGCAGCCTCGTCCAGATCTCCCCCGGTCTGCTGTTCCTGCTGCTGCCGGGCCCCCTGTGGATCCGGGCGATGTCGGTGCTCGGCGGCGTGATCCTCGCGCTGTGGTACTCGCTGTCCTACATGGAGCACACCTGCGAGTACCGGCTGCACAAGCACGGCTTCCCCATCGGCACCGGCCGGGCGACGCGCGAAGCCGCCCACGCCGAAGCCCGCGCGCAGCGGGCCTCCCGCTACGACGAGATCTACCGCAACAACGACTAGAACTAGCGCTCGTGCGCCCGGGTGAGCGCAGTGGCAATCCCGGTTGCCGCAGTGGCAAGCTGGGTGGGTGGACGCGGAATTCGGGCAAGCGTTGGACGCCGTAGGACCGAGGTTGCGGGCGCTGAGACGGCAGCGGGAAACGACCCTCGCGGACCTCTCGAACGCCACCGGGATCTCGGTGAGCACCCTGTCGAGGCTGGAGTCCGGCTCGCGCAAACCGACCCTCGAACTGCTGCTTCCGCTGGCCAAGGCGCACGGGGTCACGCTCGACGAGCTCGTCGACGCCCCGCCCACCGGCGACCCGCGGGTGCACATGCGGCCGGTCAAGCGGGGCGGCCTGACGATGCTGCCGCTGACCCGGCGCGCGGGCGGCATCCAGGCCTACAAGCTGATCCTCCCGGCCGGGAGCGGCCGCAACGAGCCCGATCCGCAGACCCACGAGGGCTACGAGTGGCTCTACGTCCTCAACGGGCGGCTGCGCATGGTGCTCGGCGAGCACGACGTGGTGCTCTCCCCCGGCGAGGCCGCCGAGTTCGACACCCGGGTCCCGCACTGGTTCGGCGCCGCCGACGACCAGGCCGTGGAGTTCCTGAGCCTGTTCGGCAAGCAGGGCGAACGGGCGCACCTCCGCGCCCGCCCGAAGTACGACCCCGACGACCAGGGTGCGTGATCGCCACCTGCGCGGTCACCCGATCCTCGGCGAGTTAGGTTGAGCGCTGACGGCTGAGGTTCGAGGAGGAGTTTCGATGGGCAAGCCAACGCCGGTGGCGGTGGTCACCGGGGCCAGCAGCGGGATCGGTGCGGCCAGCGCCAAGGCCCTGGCCGAGGCGGGCTTCGACGTGGTGCTCGGCGCGCGCCGGTTGGATCGGTTGCAGGAGGTCGCCGATTCCGTCGGGGGCCTGGCCCTGGAGCTCGACGTCACCGACCAGTCCTCGGTGGACGCGTTCACCGACGCCGTCGAGCGGTGCGACCTGCTGGTGAACAACGCGGGCGGCGCGGTCGGCTCCGAGGCCATCCTGGAGGCCAAGGACGAGGACTGGCAGTGGATGTACGAGACCAACGTGATGGGCACCCTGCGGGTGACGCGCGCGCTGCTGCCGAAGCTGCTGGAGTCCGGTGACGGGCAGGTCATCAACATCGGGTCGGTCGCGGGTCGCGAGCCCTACGCCACCGGCGGCGGTTACAACGCGGCCAAGCACGCGGTCGCGGCGCTGACCCGCGTGCTGCGGCTGGAGATGTTCGGCCAGCCGATCCGGGTGTGCGAGATCGACCCCGGCCTGGTCCAGACGGAGTTCAGCCTGGTCCGCTTCCGCGGCGACCAGGAGAAGGCCGACGCCGTCTACCAGGGCACCAACCCGCTCACCCCGGAGGACGTCGCCGAGACCGTCTCGTGGGTGGCGACCCGTCCCCCGCACGTCAACGTCGACCAGATCCTGCTGCTGGCCCGCGACCAGACCTCGGCGCGCGTGATCCACCGCTCGGAGTGACCAGCACCGGGGCTGGGCACCGCGCGTTCAGCCCCGGAAGCGCTCGGCCCAGGCCATGACGTCGGCCGGGGTGGCGTTGCCGCCGCAGACGACGAGGCCGAGCTTGACGTCCTCGTGCTCGCCGATGATCCGCCGGGCGGCCGGGAGCAGGCAGCCGGCGGCGGGTTCGGCCCACAGCTTCGCGTGGCCGGCGAGGTCCAGAACTCCCTGCACCGCTTCGGAATCGGGTACCACCAGCACGTCCTCGACCATCTCGCGAACGTGCTGGTAGGTCAGTTCGGAGACGGCCGGGGCGCTGAGGGTCGACACGATCGAGGACAGCTCGACGGCCACCGGGCCGCCCGCCGCCAGCGCGGCCGACATCGCCTCGGCGCCCTCGGTTTCCACGCCCCAGATCCGCACGCCGGGGCGCTTCGCGCGCAGCGCGGTGGCCACGCCCGAGACGAGACCGCCGCCGCCGATGCTGACCAGCACGTCGGTGAGCTCACCCGCGTCCTCGGCGAATTCGAGCCCGACCGTGCCCTGCGCGGCGATCACCGCCGGATCGTCGAAGGGGTGCACCAGCGTGCTGCCCTCGGCCCGGAGCCGGTCGGTGAGCGCGAACGCCCCGGCCATGTCGTCGGCCAGGCGGACCGTCGCCCCGGCGGACTCGGCCACCTCCACGGCCCGCTCCGGCGCCGAGCGCGGCATGACGACGGTCGCCTTGACGTGCAGAGCACCGGCCATCACCGCCAGGCCGATGCCGTGGTTGCCGCCGCTGACCGCGACCACACCGGCCGCGCGCTCCGCCTCGGTCAGCGACAGCAGCTTGGCCACCGCACCGCGGGCCTTGAACGACCCGGTGCGCTGCAGCAGCTCCAGCTTCGCCGTCACCGGTGCGCCGAGCAGCTCGGACAGCCCCGGACTGGTCACCGTCGGCGTGCGCACCACGTGCCCCTCGATGACACCCGCAGCGGCTTCGACGTCCTCGATCCCGATCACAACGCTCCTCCCCAGCACTCCTGCGTCCGCACGGTAGCCACTCGCGCGCAGCAACCCGAGATCGGGTCGTTGTCGTCCATTGTGGACACCCAGGACCGCGACCTCACGCCGGGCGGAAGTACGGGATCACCTCGTTCTCCGGTTCCGGCCCGGAGGGTTCGAAGGCGACCCGGACCCGCAGGTCGCTGAGGTCGGCGTCGGGGTCGACCTCGGCCAGCCGGGTCCACCACCAGGGACCTTCGTCGAGCTCGACGATGCCGACGACGAGCCGGAACGCGCCGCCGTCGGGGAGTTTGTGGTGCACCGCGCTCCAGGACACCACCCGGCCGGTGCCGCTCGCCGCGACCTGCTCGACGTCGTCGTCCGGGGCGATCGGGGTGTGCGGGCTCAGGTACTCGCCGGTGTCGCAGCGGCGGGGAAGGCGGAGTTCGCCCAGGCGGGTTCCGTCGAAGAACTCCGCGCTGGCGTGGTCTCTGGCGACCGGGACGAGGGCCATGGAACCTCTTTCAGGCGGACAGCACCAGGGTGCTGTGGTGGGAGAAGATGCCGCCGTTGCCCGACACGAGCACGAGCTCGTGGTCGGGGACCTGGCGGGCGCCGGCCTGACCGCGAGCCTGGATGATCGCCTCCGACAGCGGCGTCATGCCCCACATGTAGTAGGAGGACAGCTGCCCGCCGCCGGTGTTGAGCGGCAGCGATCCGCCGGGCCCGAGCACTCCTGGGGTGGAGACGAACTCGCCGCCCTCGCCCTTGGCGCAGAAGCCGTAGTCCTCCAGGGTCAGCAGCACCGTAAAGGTGTAGCAGTCGTAGAGCTGGGCGATGTCGATGTCGGCCAGCGACACCCCGGCCATCTGCAGCGCCTGCGGGCCCGCCTGGGCCGCGCCGCTGACCAGCCCCAGGTCGTCGTCGCGGCGCAGCGAGCCTCCGGGGTGCGCTTGAGCCCAGCCGAGCACCGACACCGGCGGCTGGGCCAGCGATGCGGCGCGGTCGCCGCGGGTGACGACGACGGCGATGCCGCCGTTGGACACCAGGCAGCAGTCCAGCAGGTGGAAGGGTTCGGCGACCAGCCGCGACTCCTGGTGGTCGGCGATGTCCATCGGCTCGCGGAACCGGGCCAGCGGGTTCATCGCGGCCCACTCGCGCTGCGCCACGGCGATCTGGCCGAGCTGCTTGCTGGTGGTGCCGTAGGCCTGCATGTGCCGTCGCGCCGCCAGCGCGTAGAACGAGTTGGGGCCGGTGAACCCGCTGCTGGCGACCATCCCGCCCCAGCCCTTCGGCGAGTACCGCTCGGCCCCGTAGGCCGCGCCGGTCGAGCTCCCCTCGCGCAGCGGGGCGTCGGCGAACACGCAGACCACGGTGTCGGCCATGCCCGCCTCGACGGCCATCGCCGCGTGCTGGACCATCGCTCCGGCGGTCGAGCCGAACGACTGCATCTGGCTGAGCAGCCGCAGGTCCGCCAGCCCCAGGTCGTCCTGCAGGCTCAGGTCGACGCCGCCCGCCAGTCCTGCGGACACCAGCAGGCCGTCGACGTCGCCGAGCCGCAGCCCCGCGTCGGCCACGGCCCGGCGAACCGCCTCAGCGGCGAACTGCTGCGCGGTGCGGCCGTAGACCTTGCCCATCTCGGTCATGCCGAGACCAGCGATCGCGGCCCTCCGGTGCGCAGGCAGGTCACTGCGACTGCCCATCTTCCCCCCTTTGCGGAACGATCTCGATCCGAAAGTAGGTCAGGGCACCCGCTTTGTAAACGCCCGCCGGCTCAACCGAAGTAGCGACGCGGGTTGTCCACCAGCATCGTCGTCACCTGCTCCTCGGTGACCCCCGCTTCGCGCAGCGCCGGGAGCACCACGTCGTGGATGTGGGTGTAACGCCAGTTCGGCATGGCCTGCTCGGCCACCCCCGACGGGAACCAGTCGATGTGGCAGGACGCGTCGTGGGCCAGCACCATCCGATCGGCCAGGCCGCCGCCCGCGAGCTCGGCGATGGTGGCCACCCGCTCGTCGGTGGGCAGCAGGACGTCCATCCCGAAGCGGTCCATGCCGATGTAGGAACCGTTGTCGATGAGCTCCCGCAGGTAGTCGGTGTCGGTGGTGTCGCCGCTGTGCCCGATCACGACCCTTCCGAGGTCAACTCCGTTGCGCCGCAACACCTCCTGGGCGACAAGGCCGGTGCGATGGCCGGGGCTGGTGTGCACGGTGATCGGCGCACCGGTCCGCAGGTGCGCCTCGGCGACGGCGTTGAGCACGCGCTCCACGCCCGGGGTGAGCTCCTCCTCGATGGCGCACTTGAGGAACGCGGCCTTGACACCGGTGTCCGCGATGCCCTCGGTGATGTCCTTGACGAACATCCGGACCATCATCTCGTCGCCGCCGAGCGGCGTCCCGGGTCCGTGCAGGCGGAAGAAGAACGGCACCGAGTCGTAGGTGTAGAGGCCGGTGGCGGCGATGATGTTGAGGTCGACCTCGGCGTTGATGCGCGCGACGCGCTCGACGTCGCGCCCGAGTCCGATGACCGTCGGGTCGACGATGGTGTCGACACCGCGCGAAGCCAGCTCGCGCAGGCGCTCGATCGCGTCGGCGACCCGCTCCTCCTCGTCCCAGAACTCGGGGTAGTTGCGGCGGATCTCCTCGTTGAGCACGAAGACGTGCTCGTGCATGAGCACCGTGCCCAGCTGATCGTCCGGAACCTGTCCGCGCACTGTCTCGACCATCTTCGTCCTCCTCGACGAACGGCGGCGTGCCCGGCACCCTAGACGCCCGATCGGGTTGCGCGGAGCCGTCCGCGGTGGGCATGTTGGGGCGGTGACCGTGGTCAACACCTTGGGCGCCGCGACGTTCCGCGACGAGGAGTTCCCCGCCGATCCCTACCCCGGTGCGCGTCCCGCCCACTCCTACCTGCACCTGGACGGAACCGGGTGGTGCCTGACGCCTGACTCCTCGCTGCCCTCGGGCTGGCGGGTGGGCGCGGGTTGCCTGGACGAGTTCCTGACCGGCGCGGGCGCCGAGCCGCTGGCGGCCCGGTGGCCGGTGCTGGCCTACGGTTCCAACGTCTGCCCGAGCAAGATCACCTGGCTGCGTTCCGAGCTCGGCCTCCGAGGCCCGGTCGTGGTGCTGCGCGCCACCTGCACGGGCCTGTCCGCGGTGTGGGCCTCCGGGGTGCGCGCTCGCGACGGTCAGCGGCCGGCCGTGCTCGTCTCGGCTCCCGGCGTCGTCGAGCACCACGCGGTGTGGCTGGCCACGGCCGAGCAGCGGCGGGTTCTCGACGAGTGCGAGGGCCGAGGCGAGCGCTACCGGCTGGTGCGGTTGCGCGGTCCCGAGCGCGTCGAGCTCGACACCGGTCCGGCGGCGAACGTGCTGGCCTACGGCGCGCTCGGCGAGATCCGCCGCCCGCTGCTGGTGGACGGTCGGTTCGTGCCCTGCAGCGCCGTCGGCCAGCGCGAGGCGCGCGAGCTCACCGGCGCACCGGCCGACTCCGACGGGCTGACCTGCACCGAGATCGTCGGCGAACCCACTCCCCCGGGCGCACCGCTGGGCACCGACGAGCCCCGGTAGGTTTGTCCCGGGGAGGAATTCACATGTTGCCGACTGCGGAACTGCACATTCACATCGAGGGGACGCTCGAACCGGAGATGCTGGTCGAGCTGGCCCAGCGCAACGGGCACGCGCTGCCGACCAGCGACCTCGACGAGCTCCGGGCGAAGTACGACTTCAGCGATCTGCAGTCGTTCCTGGACCTCTACTACGCGAACCTGCCGGTGCTGCGCACCGACCAGGACTTCTACGACCTGACCAGCGCCTACCTGGCTCGCGCGGACCGCGCCGGGGTGCGACGGGCGGAGATCTTCTTCGACCCGCAGGTCCATCTGGGCAACGACGTCCCGATCGGCGCGGTGTTCGAGGGCATCACCGGAGCGCTGCGCGACTCCCCGGTGTCCACCGACCTCATCCTGTGCTTCCTGCGCGACCTGGGTCCCGAGGCCGCGGCCGAGACGCTGCGGCTGGCGCTGCCCTACCGGGAGCGCTTCATCGGCGTGGGCCTGGACTCCGCCGAGGTCGGACACCCGCCGGCACCGTTCGCCGAGGTCTACCAGCGCGCGGCGGCCGAGGGCCTGCACCGCGTCGCCCACGCCGGCGAGGAGGGCGGACCGGACTACGTGCGCGACGCCCTGGACGTCCTCGGCGTCGAGCGCATCGACCACGGCATCCGCGCCATGGAGGACCCGGAGCTGGTGGCGCGGCTGCGCGACGAGCAGATCCCGCTGACGGTCTGCCCGCTGTCCAATGTGGCCTTGCGGACCGTCGACAAGCTCACCGACCACGTGCTTCCGGCGATGCTGGACGCGGGCCTGCTGGCCTGCGTCAACAGCGACGACCCGGCGTACTTCGGCGGCTACGTCGACGACAACTTCGCGGCCTTGCGCAGCGAGCTGGGACTCACCGAGGTGCAGCTGCAGACGCTGGCGCGCAACTCGTTCGACGCCTGCTTCGCCACCGACGAGCAGAAGGACGCGTGGAAGGCCGAGATCGCCGGCTGAGGCGTCCTGAGTGGACGCGTTTGGGACACCTCCGCTCGGGGTACCTCACCGAGCGATACCCGTGAACGGAGGTTCAACCATGGCTGACGAACTCAGCGGCCGCAAGGTCGCCATCCTGGCCACCGACGGCGTGGAGCAGGTCGAGCTCGAGGGACCGCGCGACGCGATCGAACGCGCGGGCGGGCAGGTCGAGGTGGTGTCGCCGCACGCCGGGGAGATCCAGGCGATGAACGGTGACATCGACAAGGGCGACCGCTTCCCGGTCGACCGCGAGGTCGCCCGGGTCTCGGTGACCGACTACGACGCGCTCGTGCTGCCGGGCGGCACCATCAACCCCGATCAGCTGCGCCGCGACGGGACCGCGGTGTCGTTCGTGCGCGATTTCGTCAACGCGGGCAAACCCGTGGGCGCCATCTGCCACGGCCCGTGGACGCTGGTCGAGGCCGATGTGGTGAAGGGACGGCAGCTGACGTCGTTCCCCAGCATCCGCACCGACATCCGCAACGCCGGAGGCGAGGTCACCGACCAGCAGGTCGTCGTCGACGGCAACCTGATCACCAGCCGCAATCCCGATGATCTGCCCGTCTTCCAGGACGCGGTGATCAAGGCGGTCGCGTCGAGCTGATTCAGGCGCGCTTGGCCGCGACGAGGCGCTCGATGATTCCGAGCTTGAACCGCTCGGACTCCTGCACCTCGAAGCCCGCGGCCCGCAGGTGCCGCGAGGGGCGGCGGCGGAAGTGCTCGCCGCCCGTCGGCACCGTCACCACCTCGGCGGCGCGCTGGATCAGCCGGACCGGCCACGCGGTGCTCACCACGTGATCGGCCAGCAGCAGCCGCCCGCCGGGCCGCAGGACCCGGTGCATCTCGGCGATCGCCTGCTCGTGATCCGGTATGGCGCACAGCGAGAACGTGCACACCACGGTGTCGAACGCGCCGTCGGGGAACTGCAACGAGCGCGCGTCGCCCTCCCGCAGCTCGACGTCCAGGCCGAGCGCATCGCGCCGCTGCCGAGCCAGTCGCAGCATCGCGGGACTCCACTCGATCCCGGTCAGGGGTGTGCCCGCCGGGTAGAGCGGCAGGTTCAGGCCGGTCCCGATGGCGACTTCCAGCACCTCACCGCGAACCCGGGAGCAGACCCACTGCCTGCTGTCGCCCGCCAGGTAGCGGTCGAAGCGAGCCATGACGCCGTCGTAAGAGGGCGCGGACTTGTCCCAGTGCCGCACAAGCTTCTTCGCGCGATCGCCGTTCACGGACGGTAACGCTACCGGACCCCGGTGGCGCGCACCGGTGGTTTCAGCGCGTCGGCGGGCGGCGGCGTCCGGGGATCATCCGCTGCCGGGCCGGTCGGTTGTCCCCGATGTGCGCCGGGAACGCGCCGGTCTGGGCGGCGATCGGGGGCAGGTCGGTGCCCGTGCCCGTCGCCGGCGTGCTCACCGGGCGCATGTTCGTTCCCGTCGCCGTGACCGGCTGCATGTTCGCGCCGGTCGCCGTCACCGGACGCATGGTCGTGCCCGTCGAGGCCACCGGGTGCGCGCCCGTGCCCGCGGCCGTCACCGGGCGCATGGTGGTGCCGGTGTTGCGGCTGATGTTGCGGATGCTGGAGGACACCATCACCAGGAACGCGAGCACGCCCGCCTCGTCGTAGCCCGGCATCCCCGGAGCCGGCGGGTGGAACTGGGCGTTGAGCACGTCGTTGGGCGTGAGGTGGTCGATGCCCCGCAGGGTGGCCTGCACCCGGTCCATGAAGGCGTCGACCTCGGCCTTGTCCAGCGCCGAGCTCTGCGAGGTCGCCGGTTGCAGACCGCGGAACTGCTCGGACGGCGTCGCCGTGGGAGCGACCTCGACCGCCGGGGCCGATTCGGGCGCGGGCCGCTTCGGCAGCGGTTCTTCAGCGGGCTCCTCGCCGTTCTCGGCGGGCTTGCGCGCGGGTTCGGGTTCCTCCGCCGGGCGGGACTTGCGACGCTCGTCGGCCCGCACTTCGAGCTTCATCAGCGTGAGCGCGACCTTGTCCAGGAACTCGTCGACCTGGGCCTTCTTGTAGGCGCGACCGCCACGCCGACGCGGGCTGAACTTGGCGGTCAGCACGTCACGAGCGGTCACCAGCTGCTTGCCGCGCAGCGTCGCCTCGACCCGTCCGAGGAAGTGGTCGACCTCGGCCTCGTCGTATCCGCGTTCTCTGCGCCAAGCCCGGCCGAAGACGACATTCCGCACGTCATCAGGGGTGAGCATCTCTCCGGCCTCCACAGGGCGTCCGCATCATTCCTCTCGGACGCATACCCGGCGCGTCCCGCCAGGCCCCCGACCGCCCGTTGTGCGGGCTCAAGCTTGCCCAAACCCGGCTGCCAGATCAAGGCCCGAGCCGGCCCATCCCCGTTGAGCCGACCGCGGTAACAGCGCGACCCGGAGTCCGGCGGGACCCGCGGGCCTCGTCCGCTCTTTCCAACAGCGCCCGCCGCTGCCCACCGACTGATGTGGTGATCGCGATCATGCACGCCACCGCCGGAAACGCGCCCTCCGACGGCGAACAACGCCAGGTGTCCGACGGGATCGGCGTCTTCACCCGCTGGCCCCACCCGCACCCGAGGGTGGCGCTCCGCCGAACGCCACCCTCGGGACGGCCTGGTCAGGACGCCGGTTCGGTGAGGGACTTCCGGTGGGTCTCCGGTGCCGTCCTCATCGCGGCCGCGGCGATGAGCGCCCCGGCCGCGACCAGGACCGCCACGCTCCAGGACTGCCCACCTGACCAGAGGATGAGGCTGGTGGCCAGTAGCGGCGTGAAGCCGCCCAGCAGGACGCTGCCCATCTGGTAGCCGATCGACAGCCCGCTGTAGCGGAGCTGCGGCTCGAACAGCTCCACGTAGAAGGCCGCGATCGGCGCGAACACCGCCGCGTGCGGAACGGCCAGGGCGATCACCAGCGCCACCGCGATCAGCACCGGCGAGCGGGTGTCGACCAGCCAGAAGAACGGCCACGCGTACAGCGCCATGAACACCGCTCCGGCGATGAACACCGGCTTGCGGCCGATCCGGTCCGACAGCGCGCCCCACAGCGGCACGGCGACGATGTTGATCGCCGCGGCCAGCATCACCCCGGTCAGGCCCGCCTGCTTGGGCAACCCCAGGTGCTCGGTGATGTAGGTCAGGATGAACACCGTGAACACGTAGTAGTTGCCGCCTTCGGCGAAGCGCACGCCCACCGCGATCAAGATCTCGCGGGGATGGGTGCGCAGCACCTCCACCAGCGGCCGCTTCGCCGGGCGGCTCGCGGTGAAGGACTCCGGCTCGCTGATGCGGAACCGGATGTAGAGCCCGACCAGCGCCAGCACGACGCTCAGCAGGAACGGGATCCGCCAGCCCCACGCGATCAGCTGCGACTCAGGCAGCAGGGAGACGATGCTGAACGCCCCGGTGCCCAGCAGCAGACCGGCCGAGACACCGGTTTGCGGCCAGGCGCCGTAGCGGCCGCGGCGACCGTCCGGGGCGTGCTCGACGGCCATCAGCACCGCACCGCCCCACTCGCCGCCGACGGCGAACCCCTGCACCAGCCGCAGCAGCACCAGCAACGCGGGGGCCGCGATGCCGATCTGCTGGTAGGTGGGCAGCAGACCGATCAGGGTCGTGGCACCGCCCATGAGCGTCAGCGTCATCACCAGCGTCGCCTTGCGCCCGAGCTTGTCGCCGTAGTGGCCCGCGACGAAACCTCCCAGGGGCCGGGCGATGAAACCCGCGGCGAAGGTGCCGAAGGCCGCCAGCGTCCCGGCCGCCGGGGAGAGCTCGGTGAAGAAGAGCCGGTTGAAGATCAGCGCGGCAGCGGTGCCGTAGATGGTGAAGTCGTACCACTCGATGATGCTGCCGATGGTGCTGGAGACCAGCGTGCGCGACGCGGACTCGCTCGGGGCACGCGTCGTTGCGTTGACCGACATCGTCGGTGTGCCTTTCGGTTTCGCGTTCAGGGACGGGCCAGGGCGTTCGGCGCCCAGGGGAGGTCGGCCGTTCCGTGCTTGGCGGCTCGGACGTCTCCGGACCGGGCGTGGCCCTCGAAGAGCTCGACTCGCGCCGCCCGGCCGCAGACCTCGCCGAGGTCCGCGCTGGCCGCCGGGTCGGTGATTTCCTGGTAGGTGACGGTCTTGAGGTACTTGCCGACCCACAGACCACCGGTGTAGCGGGCGGCGCCTCGCGTCGGGAGCACGTGGTTGGTGCCGATCACCTTGTCGCCGTAGGACACGCAGGTCCCCTCCCCCAGGAACAGCGCGCCGTAGTTGCGCATCTTCTCCAGGGCTTCGCGGGGCTGTTCGGTGAGGATCTGCACGTGCTCGCTGGCGTAGGTGTCGGCGAGCCGGTAGGCCTCGTCGAGGTCGGCGACGACGTGCACCTCGCCGTGGTCGCGCCAGGCCGGTTCGGCGTTGTCGCGGGTGGGCATCTCCGGCAGCAGCGCGTCGATGTGCTCGATGACCCTGCGCCCCAGCGATTCCGAGGTGGTGATCAGCACCGCGGGCGAATCGGGTCCGTGTTCGGCCTGGCTGAGCAGGTCGACGGCGACGACGAACGGGTCGGCGCTGTCGTCGGCGACGACGAGCACCTCCGTCGGGCCGGCGAACAGGTCGATGCCGATCTCGCCGTAGAGCTGCCGCTTGGCCTCGGCGACGAAGGCGTTGCCCGGCCCGGCGAGCATGTCGACCGGCTCGATGGTCTCGGTGCCCAGCGCCATGCTGACCACGGCCTGCACCCCGCCGAGCAGGTAGATCTCGTCGGCACCGGCCAGGTGCATCGCGGCGACCGTCGCGTCGGGGACCTCGCCGCGGATCGGCGGCGTGCAGGCGATGACCCGCGGCACCCCGGCGGCCTTGGCGGTCAGGATCGTCATGTGCGCCGAGGCCAGCAGCGGGTAGCGCCCGCCCGGCACGTAGGCGCCGGCCGCCGCGACCGGGATGTGCTTGTGCCCCAGGTGCACGCCCGGCAGCGTCTCGACCTCGATCTCCCGCATCGATTCGAGCTGCTTCTCGGCGAAACCGCGCACCTGCTGCTGGACGAACTCGATGTCGGCGACGACCTGCTCGGGCACCCTGGCCATGATCTCGCTGATCTGCGCCCGGGTGAGCCGGAAGGCCTCCGGCTCCCACTTGTCGAAGCGGGCGGAGCACTCCCGCACGGCCTGGTCACCGCGCGCACGGATGTCGGCGATGATCGCGGCGACCTTCTCCTGCACGTCGGGCAGCGAGGTCGTGGTGGCGGCCGAGGTCTGCTCGGCCCGCTTCAGCGCGAACGTCATGGATCCCTCCCAGGATGTTTACGTACACACGGACCATAGAGGGCGCGGATGTTTACGTAAACCCCGTAGGATGGCCTTCCTCGATGCAGATTGCGAAGGAGGTGCCCGGTGGTCACGAGCCGGGACGTGGCACGGCTGGCAGGCGTGTCGCAGATGACCGTGTCCCGCGTCCTGCAGGACAACGGCAAGGTCGCCCCGCAGACCCGGGAACGCGTGCTGGCGGCGATGCGGGAGGCCGGCTACCGGCCGCACGCCGCCGCTCGGACGATGCGCACCCGTCGCACCGCGACGGTCGGCGTCGTCGTCGCCGACATCACCAACCCCTTCTACCCGCAGCTGCTGGAAGCCGTCTCCGAGGCTCTCGACGCGGCCGGTCAGCGCATGGTGCTGTGGAACGGCCCGGACGGTTCGGGCGCCCTGGAATCACTCGACGAGGGAACGGTGGACGGACTGATCTTCACCACCGTGACCGAGGCGACGCCGCAGCTGAGCGACGCGGTCGCCCGCGCCGAGCCGATCGTGCTGCTGCACCGCGGGCTCGACGAGCTCGACTGCGACCAGGTCACCACCGACAACGTCGCGGGCGGACGCGCGGTCGCCGACTACCTGGTGGCCACCGGGCACACCCGCATCGGCTTCCTGCGCGGCCCCGAACTGCCGAGCACCGCCCGGCACCGCGAGCAGGGGTTCCGCGAACGCCTCGCCGAGCTCGGCCACCCGTTGTCCGAATACCTCAGCGCGCCAGGTGGTTTCGCGCACGACGTCGCCCGCTCGGCGATGCGCGGCCTGCTGGACCGCGCCGACCCGCCGACGGCGGTGTTCTGCGCCAACGACCTGACGGCGCTGGGTGCCGTGGACGGCGCGGTGTCGCTGGGCAGCCGCGTCCCGGAGGACGTGTGGGTGATCGGCTACGACGACATCGCGCTGACCGCCTGGGACTCCTACGACATCACCACGGTCCGCCAGCCGATCGCGGAGATGGCCCGCGCGGCGGTGTCGCGACTGCTGGAACGCATCGGTGACCGCGACCTCGCGACCCGCAGGGACTGCTTCCCCAGCGAGCTGCTCGTGCGCGGCTCGACCGCGCGCACCCCGGTCCCGGCTGCCCGAACCCGGTGACGCCGGGTGCGCACCGGGGTGCGGTTCGGGCACGATGGGCCACCGGGCTGCACGAGGAGGTGCGCATGGCGAAGCTGATCTACTCCGCGATCGGTTCGCTCGACGGCTACCTGAACGACGCCGAGGGTCGCTACGACTGGGCCGTTCCCAGCGACGAGGTGTTCGCGTTCATCAACGACCGGGAGCGCGACGCGGGCACCTACCTCTACGGGCGACGCATGTACGAGGAGATGATCGCTTGGGAGACAGGCGATTTCACCGCGGAGGGCCCGCTGATGGAGGACTTCGCGCACCTGTGGCGCAAGGCGGAGAAGATCGTCTTCTCGCGCACCCTGGCCGGTGTCTCGACGACGCGAACCCGGTTGATGCGGGAGTTCGACCCGGATTCGGTCCGGAGCCTCAAGGAGTCCTGCGCGGAGGACCTGCTGATCGGTGGCGCGGTGCTGGGCGGCCAGGCCCTGGACGCGGGACTGGTGGACGAGGTCCAGATCTACACCGCGCCGATGCTGGTGGGCGGCGGCACCCGGATCTTCCCGTCGAAGGCCCGGGTGCCGCTGAACCTCGTCGAGCACAGGCGTTTTGACGGCGGCATGACCTTCCACCGCTACGCCTGCGCGGGACACGGCCAGCCGTGAGCCTCCCGGGAGTGGTGGGAGACCAGGAGACTCACGGCTGGTTGCTCAGTAGCGGTAGTGCTCGGGCTTGTAGGGGCCCTCGACGTCGACGCCGATGTAGGCGGCCTGTTCCTTGGTCAGCTTGGTCAGCTTCACGCCCAACGCGTCCAGGTGCAGACGCGCGACCTTCTCA
>NZ_SMLA01000078.1:0-22655 GCF_004349225.1 Saccharopolyspora karakumensis | reverse complement strand
TTCAACCGACTCAAACAATTCCGCGACCTGGCCACCCGCTACGCCAAACGCGCCGCCTACTACCAGGCCGAACTCACCATCGCCGCCATCATCCTCTGGCTCCGATGACTTACAGGACAGAACCTAGAGGCCATCGAGCAGGAGGTCCTGGGAACCCCGACTCCGGAACCGGGCGTCAAGCAGCCCGCGTGACCGGCCCCCGAATGCGGCTCCGCCACTCCGAGGCGGAGCCGCATTCGTCGTTGCTAGGGTGCCGTCCGTGACCGGGGGAGTGATTCCTGAACATCTGCTTCCGTTCCTCGTCGTGGTGGTCGTGCTGACCGTGGTTCCCGGCCCGGACACGGCGTTGGGCCTGCGCAACAGCCTGCGCGGCGGTAGCACCGCCATGTGGTGGACGGGCTTGGGCGTGTGCAGCGGGATGTTCGTGCACGCCGCGGCATCGGTTGTGGGCCTGTCGGCGGTGCTGGCGGCCTCGGCGGAGGCGTACGCGGTGGTCAAGCTCGCCGGCGCGGCCTACCTGCTGTGGCTCGGAGCCAGCACGCTGTGGAAGACCTGGTGCGATCGACACCAGTACGCGAGCGCCCTCGGTGCCCGGTCAGGCGACGGTGTCCGCATCGACCGCAGGGCGGCCTTCCGGCAGGGCTTCGTCATCGACCGCAGGACGGCCTTCCGGCAGGGCTTCGTCAGCGACCTGCTCAACCCCAAGATCGCGCTGCTGTTCCTGACCCTGTTGCCGCAGTTCATCGGCCCGACCGAGCCGAGAGCGCTCACCTCGGTTGTGCTGACCCTGGTCTTCGTCGCGGTTGCCCTGCTCTGGTGGCGACTCACGTCCTGGCTGGTCGGCGCGATCCGCAAGGCCCTGGCCCGAGACAACGTCCGCCACACCCTCGAAACCACCACCGGCGCAGCAATGCTCCTCCTCGGAACCCGAACAGTCCTGGACACCACCACCAAGCCCTGACCCCAACGCTCACTGACCGCAGTCACCCCACCGAACGCCCACACGCCCCGCCAGACCCGAACACGGAACACCGACCCCGCGGCGGTCTGCACACCGGCGTTCGCCGCGTGGGATTCGCTGGCCGCCCTGGAGCAGTGGGTCGAGGCCGGCCCTCGCCGGTGAACCCGACGGTGGCCGATCTGAACCGCTCCCGCTCAGACCGCTCTGCGAGCACCCCTCCTGGTCCAGGTGCGTCACCGGAAACCCCGACGACGCGGCCGGTTTCACCTGCGCTTCGGCTCAGCAGCCCGCTGCGTAGACGTAGCAGCGCAGCTGCGGTTCCCGGTCGACCGAGGGCGCGCCCACCAGGTTCACCCCCGGCAGAGCTGTGCTGATCAGACCCGGGATCGCCGACAGCGGTCGCAGGTAGGTGTCCACCGACGCGGGGTCGATGTGCGGCATCAGCGGTTGGCCGCAGACCGAGGAGTCGACCCGAGTCGGATCGGCCGGGCCCGGGTGGTCCAGCGCGTCGATGACCAGGGCGTACGTCACCGGGTCGATCGTGCCGACCAGCAGGTGGGTGGAGGTGTTCGCCGCGCACAGGTCCTGCGTGGTGACGTTCGTGATCATGCCCTCGCCGGTGTTGAGCTCGGAGGACTCCGGCGGGGTCACGGTCTCGTCGTGGCGGGTGTAGATGACGGTGTAGCTGATGTCCTCGAAGGTCTCGGCGCGGCTGTTGAGCGCCCGCATGAACTCCGAACCGGCCAGCTGCTGCCACACCGCCGGCTCGCACGAGGTTGTTCCAGGGCCGCAGCCCTTGAGCGACTCGGTGCCGTGGTTGGACGGCGCCATGCCGATGATGTCGTCGACCACCGGGCGCACATCAGGCCAGAACCGCAGCGCCCAGCGCATGCTCATGCCGCCCTGGGAGTGACCGAGGACCGCGATGCGCTTGCCGGTCAGCCGGTGCATCTCGCGGATCGAGTGCACCAGGTACTCCCCGGCGACCTGGATGTCGCCCATCGTGTGGTCGGGCATCGTCACCGCGCACCAGAAGCGGTCCTGCTCGGTGAAGGCCTTGGCGTAGGTCCAGGAGTAGTTCTCCTCCGGAGTGACGCTCGTGGCCGGGCTGAGCAGGACCGGCTGCTGCTCGCTGCCCGGATCGCCATGACACGACAAGGCCGCCTTCAGCTGGTCCTGCGGAACGCTCAGCGCAGGCCCCGGCCGGTCGACGGGAGCGAATCCCGAGTCGGCCTGCGCGGGAACCGGTGCGATGACGAGCACCGCAGCTGCGAGCACGGCGGTGTGCACCCAACGACTGATCATGTCGCTTTGAACGACGTACGACGCCGAAGGATGCGCCGATCAGCGGATCACGTGCTCCCGCTACGGCGGGGGAGGCGGTCAGGCCTTCTCGCTGATGCCGAACCACGCGTAGGGACGCATCGCTTCGGCTTCCGCGGCGGCCTTCGGGTCGGTGATCAGGTCCGGACGCCAGTCCGGCAGCTGCGCGACGCCCGGGGGCCGCAGGCTCCACCGGTCGCCGAGCCCTTCGAGCCACTCGGTGATGGCGGCCCGGTCCCGCAGCCACAGCGGGTTGGGCGTGACGTCGCACTCGGTGCGGAACCGCTCCATCGAGGCGCGCGCATCGTGATCGGGGACGTCGGAGGCGAAGTGCGTGACGGTCACCCGGGAACCGGCGGCGAGCTTCCCGGCGTAGCGGCGCAGCACCTCCGGGATGTCACCGTCCGGGCCGATGAACTGCAGAACCGACACCGCCAGCAGGCACACCGGCTCGTCCAGGTCGAGCAGGCGCTTGGTGACGTCGTCGGCGAAGATCTCGCGCCAGTTCAGCAGGTCCGCCTGCACGACCCCGGCCCAGTCCGTTTCCTGCAGGTTGACCCGGGTGTGAGCGGTCGCGACCGGCTCGCAGTCGACGTAGACCACGCGAACCGGCTCGTCGGTGTGCTCCCGCAGGATCTCGTGCACGTTGCCCATCGTCGGGATGCCCGAGCCCAGATCGAGGAACTGGCGGATTCCGGCGTCGAAGGCGTCCACGACGGCGCGCTGCATGAACGAGCGGTTCTGCCGCGCCACGCCCGCGATCTGCGGCCACATGCCGAGCAGCCGCTCGCCGAAAACGCGATCGATCGCCCAGTTGGAGTTGCCACCCAGGAACCAGTCGTAGATGCGTCCCGGGTTGGGTCGCGAGACGTCCAGGTCCGCAGCGTCGCGGGACTGCTCGACCACAGGCGTCCTCCTCAGTTCGAAAGCGTTGGGCCCATGATCGCATCTCAGCGGCAGAAGTCAGAGGTGGGACAGGCCATGAGACGGAATTGACCACAAATGGACGGACATCTGGACGGGTGTGATCCAGTTCATGTCCGTTGGTGCGCCCGGTCACACTCGACCGGATGATCGGTCTGTTCGCGGGCATCGATTCCGTTCCCGACCTGCCGGCGTTCGCGCCTCGCTGATCTCCACCGCAGCGGTACCGCGGGTGGACCCGGAGGTGGCATCGGTGGAGAGGCGTCGCGCGGTTGCGGGCAGGCGCAGTGCGGGACGATCCGCCACGCCCGGGGGGTGGGCGCGGCCGGCAGGGACCGCTGCCGAAGCGGTGGCTGGGGCTCGGTGGAACCGCGGGACTCCTGGCGATCACGGCCGTGGTCGTCGCCGTCCTCGCCCGTCCCATCGAAAGCTCCTGGGACGACGCGGAACTGCGCGGACCAGCGCTGCTGGTCGAGGACGTCAGGCGCGTCGCCGCCAACGAACTCGACGGCTGGGTCTGGTACTTCCCGCACCGGCTGTCCGACGAGCAGGTGAAGGCGCTGGCTGCCGAGGTCCACGCGCGCGGCAGCGTGCTGAACTCCAACGAGCTCATGGCGAGCGCCGGTGGAATCCGGCTCGGATTCGAATCCGGCACCAAGAGCGCCGGTCGCTACCACCTCAGCCTCGTCGGAAACCGAACCGATCCGGTCCGCATCAACGACATGCGGGTGAAGGTGGTCGAACGCACACCGCCACCCACCGACGGCACCCTGATCTCGATCCTGAGCCAGGGCGGAGGCGCGACCGACAAGGTCGTCGCCGACCTCGACGGCCAGGACAACCGCGTGTACACCACCAAGCCCAGGGCCACCGGCGAACCGGAGCGGACCTCGCCGTTCCTCGACGAGCACAGCCGCTACGCCGTGACCGGAGAACCCCTGCCCTTCGAGGTCGCGGCGACCACGACCAGCTGCTGGTGCACCTGGGGGATCGAAGTCGAGGTCACCCATGGCGACCGGAAGGAGACGGTGCGGGTCGGCGAGGACGCCTCCGGAGCCCCGCTGCAGACGATCTTTGCAGGAGCGGACCTGCACTACGAGTCGGAGTGCCAGATCAGCCTGGTCAACGGCGAGTTCATCAACTGCGCGCTGGTGTCAGCCGGCGACCCCGCCGAGATCGCCCGCGCAGCCGGCGGCGTGTACTGCCGGCCCTGATCGGTCCCGAACCCGCCGCGACCTGGGGCAACACCCTCAAGGAGGGGGTCATGATCGCCGCGAGAGCCGTGGGGTAAGCTATGTGCACACCCCACGGGGTGTGCCGGGACGTAGCGCAGCTTGGTAGCGCACTTGACTGGGGGTCAAGGGGTCGTGGGTTCGAATCCCGCCGTCCCGACCGGCCGAAACAGCCCGCTGACCTGCGCGTAAGCGCAGGTCAGCGGGCTGTTTTGCGTTCGGGTGTGGATCTTGTGGTGATCAGCTTCGCAAGATCGTTTCGGCTGTTCTGGAGCAAAACTGGAGCGAGCGGGCTCCAACTTTTACTGATCATGCAAACGGGGTCGCGTCGACTGGTCACCCTATGTAGCGGTTCTTCAACGGTCGTCAATAGCTTCCACCCGAGGCGGAGTGCCGACAACGGTGTCGCTCCCGTTGGCGACGGTCGCTGGTTGTTCGACGTGTCTTGTGCGTGTTGAAGGATGTTCGTGGCAGTGAGGTGTTATTGGGTTCGGTTGTTCAAGACCGCACGCTTCGCGAGGAGGGCGACTCTGCACAGAGACTCCCGCTCCTAGCGGGGTCCAAACCCCATAGCCGACTGGTCGTCGACTGGTGATGGCCGTGGCGCCATCCGTGGACCGCGCGCTCGCCAAACAGATCCCCAGGTGCGCCGACCCGAACCACTTTGGACTCCCTTGGGGAAGGAGGATTGCGGGGCTTATCGCGCGCCTCCGACGCTGGTCTTCCCACCGCGCTGAGGACCTCCGCTGGCGTCTGTACGCGATTTTCATCGAGCCTCGGTCGTCGACTCGAGCTCCAGGTTTCGAGGGGCCAATCGGGTTCCCCGTGGTGACTCGCGAACGGGCCGCATGGAGTGGCGAGGGCCCAACACGCCCACGCGGCTTCTCTTTGGTGCGAATTTGCGTTCGATGATGCGCCTTGCGGTGAACGGATAAGAGATGGAGGTTGTTGTGACGGTCAAGATCGTGCACGAGGCGTATGGTCACCAGGTTCGGTTTGGGGATCGCGCGACGGCTGAGCATTACGCGACCCAGCATGGCGGGCTGGCCGATTGGCGGGTCGTAATGACCCCCGCGGCTGCCCAATTCGGGAATCCGAACGGCAGCCAGGGGCGGGCTGAGTCTCGCACGGGGGAGTGATCCACCCCGCTGCGCTGCTTGCTTGTTCTGCGCTGCTGGCGCTCGTGTCTGAAATCGACCCCATTCGCGCTACCCCGCTGCGGGGTAAGGCGGCGAACTTATTGAGCTGATCACCCGCGTTGGGTGCCTTTGGGGTGGCGATGTGCTTGTCTCGTGTCTGCTCCATTTGGGCGGTGTGCGGTGAACCCTGCAGCGCTGGCTTAAGGCCAGACTTTCTCCGCCGACCGGGACGGCGACCCAGTCCGCCCGGGTCAGGCCGCGTTCCATGACCGCGGGCTCGCTCTACGGCGCGACGCCGCGTTCATCGTGCACGCGCACTCGGACCGCGGCCGACCTCACGGGACGACTGGCGATCCGGCCGCGGGGAGAGGCCGGTCAGGAGAACCTCGCATAGTTGTGGATGGTGACCCGTGGGGCGTCGGGATGCGGGATGGACACCACGCTGATGCTTATTCGCATACCCTCGTAACGCGACGCTGCGGATGGGATCCCTCTGCCCTGACGGTCGTGGAGCTAGGTCCGCTCGGCTTCAGTCCGCATCCCATACCTTCTTGTATGCATCGGTGAGCGATTGTATGTGCGTGCGCATCAATTCTTCGGCCTGCTCGGGGTCGCCAGCCTCAATTGCGGTGAAGATGTGCTGGTGCTCTCGTGCCGCTTGCTTCTCGGGCAGCACCGCTTCACCCAGTTGGTTCGACATGACCGCGAAGATCGCTCTGGCCGATGGGCGCAGCAACGAGTTTCCGCATGCGTCGATCAGGACGCTGTGAAAGTTGGCGTTGCATTGTCGGACCTCATGTACCGAGTCCGACTCGCTGGGTGTCACAAGAGCGCTGCGTAGCCTGTTCAGGTCGTCCTTTGTGCGGCTAGCTGCAGCCTGCCGTGCTGCGTAGCCCTCGATCAGAAGCCGAGCGTCGACGAACTCCTGGAAAGCTACGTCCTTCGTCAGCCTCAGCAACTCGAAGTTTCGCTCGAGGTAGCCAGTGAGGTGGTCAACCGTCGGCAGGGTTACGTAGCTTCCGCCACCGGTGCCCTTGGTGGTCCGGATTAGCCCGTCTGCGGCAAGTAGTCGGAGTGCCTCGCGGACCGTGGCTCGGCCTACCCCGAACTGCTCGGCGATCTCGGTCTCGGGCGGCAGACGTTCCTCACGCGCAAGCTGACCGCTCAAGACAGCGTCTCGGATCGCATCGTAAACCTGCTGGTAGGCCGTCCGTACAGGTTTGCTGGCCAGGAGGCTCTCACGTTTCATCGTCACCACTCGATGCTAGCTGGCCGATGTCGGACTTCGCCGTGGGCATCTTGCGTCCGACATCACTCGCATCTAGAGTCCGACTCATCGAAAGTCCGACTTTGGCTCAACGTCGAGTACATCGGAGGTTGCAGCACATGCACCGTCTACGGCGCCGCCGAGACTGCACCGAGGGTCAGCCGAGCAGAGGTGGCAGCTTGACCACCAGCAGCTGCGCAGTCATCGCCGCGCCTGGAGGCAGGCTCTCGGAAACATCAATGCGTGTAGCGGTTGATTATGGGAGCGACTTGGCTGCTGCGGATGCTGACAGTCCCGGCCTAAACGCCTTGGGACCTCGCGGTTAAGGGCGGTTAAGGACGCGATGTTCCCCGGCGTGGTAGTGAAGCCCGATATATAGGTTGCCTTCGCTGCGGTCGGTGATACGGGCATCATTCCAGCGCAGAAGCTCGCTCTTCTATTGAGTCTCGACATCGGGAGGCTGTATGACCACCACGGAAAATACCCCTGCGGGTCAGCGACGCGAGTTGACCGTTGCATTCGATATCGGTGGAACGTTCACCGACGTCATCTTCGTTACCCATGACGGTCGGGTCTTCACTCGCAAACTGCTGTCTCAACTCGGGACGATCGGATCGCGCATCTCAGAAATTGCATCTGAGATCGACGGCGAAGCTTATCGGTCTTTCACTCACGCCACGACGACGTGCTCGAACGCCCTGCTCGAGAACAAGGTCGCCAGCACTGGGATGTTGACGACGAAGGGCTTCCGCGACGTATTGGAGATGCGGAGCCAGCGGCGCCCGAGCGTTCACGATGTCGGATGGGAGCGAACATCGCCACTCATTCCTCGTCGTCTGGTGCACGAGCTCTCAGAACGCGTTCTTGCCGACGGCGCTGTCGAGGTTCCGGTCGATGACGATGAGATTAGGGCTTTGCTGAAGGGGCCATTGGCAGACGTCGAGGCAATCGCTATCTGCCTGATCAATTCACCCGCGAACCCCGAGCATGAGCGACGCATCGCCGCGCTCATCGAGGGTGAACGTCCTGAAATGCGGGTCAGCGTCTCCGCGGTCGAGTTTCCTGAGCTCGGCGAGTACGAGCGGATGAGTACGACGGCAGTCAACGCATCGCTGATGCCGGTGGTAAACCGGTATCTCACTCGCCTCGAGGGGCAGATCGACGCCAGTGGAGCGGCACTGAGGATCATGCAGTCGCAAGGTGGGCTGATGGACTCTCGTGTGGCTCGTACGCAACCGGTCCAGATGATCGAGTCCGGCCCTGCCGCGGGAGTGCTTGCCGCTGCTCGTGTCGCGGCGAACAGCGACCTGGGTCGCGTGCTCGCGTTTGACATGGGAGGCACGACGGCCAAGGCTTCGGCCATTCTCGACGCTTGCCCACTGGAGCGCCCTCAGGTTGAGGTCGGAGCCGGCGCGAGTCTGGCTAGCCGGTTCTTCGGTGGGGCTGGCCACCTGGTGCGGACACCTTCCGTCGACCTCGTCGAAGTCGGCGCCGGTGGGGGTAGCATCGCCTGGATCGACTCTGCCGGAGCGCTGCGTGTGGGTCCCGAAGGCGCAGGGGCGGAGCCTGGTCCTGCTTGCTATGGCAATGGCGGCACTCGGCCGACGGTTACCGACGCGAACGTGGTACTTGGCTATTTGAGCGCTGACGCGATTGCGGACGGCAGCGTTCCCATGAATCGCGAGCTCGCGGAGCAGGCGATCGGGTCTATCGCGAACCCACTGGGCCTGTCGGTGACGGAAGCGGCGCACGGCATCGTGCAGATCGCCAACACGACTATGATCCGCGCGCTTCGAGCGGTGTCGGTCGAAAAGGGCCAGGATCCACGCGAATTCACGATGGTCGCTTATGGGGGTGCTGGACCGGTTCACGCGGTCCAGTTGGCCGAGGACCTTGGTGTGAGCACGGTTTACATCCCGCCGTTCCCGGGGATCTTCAGCGCTGTCGGCCTGATGCTCGGCGAGTACCGGCACGATGCCGTGGTGAGTTTGGCGGCACCGGTTGACTCCCTCGAGCCCGCCATGTTTGAGAAGAGTTTCGTCAAGCTCCAGAAGCGACTCAGTGAAACCCTTGTGGCGGAAGGGGTTGATCTGGAGGACGCAACATTCCATCGGCAGGTCGATCTGAAGTATCGCGATACCGAAGAACATCTTTCCGTCCCTTGCCCCCCGCTCGATGACCGACTCAGCGCGATGCTGACGGAGAGGTTCTCGGACACCCATCTTGCCAAGTTCCATTACGTGCCAGATGCTCCGCTGGACGTCGTCGGACTGCGAATGCGCGCGACTGCGGCTGTTGGCCGCCAGGGGTCGGAAATTCTGGATAGCCAGTACGAGAGCACATCTGCCCTCAAGGGGAAGAGGGCTAGTGCGCGCGCCTACTTCGGACAAGAGCAGGGCTTCGTCGACGTCGACGTTCTGACGAGGAAGGATCTTGACGCTGTCCCCAGAAGTGGCCCACTCCTGCTCAATGAGCCGGACACGACGATTGTCGTGCTGCCCGCCTGGAGTGCGCGCGTGGACAAGCACGGAAACATCATCCTTAAACGGGAGAACTCATGAGCACGACGCAGCAGGCCCGTCCTGCGAAATTCGACCCGGTCCTCAACGAGATCCTCGCCAACGAGCTCGGATCCTTGAGTGAAGAGATGGCGATCGTGATCTCGAAAGCGGGACGGTCGCCCATGCTGAAGGCAGGTGAATTCGCTACCGCCCTCTGTGACCGAAGCGGCCGCATCATGGCGGAAGGATTCGCCGCCCCATTGCAGCTCTCCGGCTTCGAGACGCTCTGCTCAGAAGTCACTGCACGGTACGGTGAAGATCTCGCCCCGGGTGATGTGTTCATGTCGAACGACCCGTACGGGGGTATGACGCACCTTCCCGATGTCGGAGTCGTCATGCCGGCGTTCTCCGGCGACATCCATGTCGGGTACGCGGTGTGCTACTCCCACCACTCTGATACTGGTGGCCGTGTCCCGGGCGGCATGAGCGAGCAATCTCGGTCGCTGTACGAAGAGGGCATTCGCCTCCCCATCGTCAAGGTGCACTCCGCGGGTCACTTGAACCTGGCGCTTATCCAGACGATCCGCGCCAACGTGCGAGCTTCCTCGGAATGGGTGAGCGACCTCGAGGCCAAGATCGCTGGGGTGCAACGCGGAGCCCGCGGGCTGACAGGCCTCGCCGAAAAGTATGGTGTGCCTCAGCTCGAGGCCCTCGGCGACGGGTTGATCGAGCATGCCGAGCGAGCGATGCGCAATGCGGTCGCCGAGCTCGCTGATGGTGAGTACTTCGCCGAAGCCGAATTGCATTACGGTGGCGACGTCGAGGGCAACGATGGCGGAACGGTGCAGCTCGCGCTCACTTTGAGAGTCGCTGGCGATTCGTTGGAGTTCGACATGACCGGTTCCTCGCCACAGGTGGCCGCCGGCATCAATACGCCCTCAGCGATGGTCCGTGCAGCAATGTGCGGCGGTCTCAAGGCGCTGGTGGCGCAAGAAGTACCAGCGAATTCTGGCTTCTTCCGGCCGATTAAGGTTTCCCTTCCAGAGGAAACGATCGTTAACCCGACATTCCCCGCTCCGGTCAGCGCTCGAGCACCGATCTTCTTCAAGATTCTCGATCTCGTTTTTCGCACTGTTGGTCCGGCGAAGAAGGGAACGGTTGCGGTGCCCGGGGTCGGTGGGGATGCGGTGCACCTTAGCGGGAAGGCGGAAGACGGCTCCGAGTTCGCCCTCCTCGACCTCATGTTCGGCGGCTGGGGAGCCCGCTCCAACGGTGACGGAATCGATGGTGTTGCGCCGGTCTACATGGGCTCGTACGGGACTGCATCCATCGAACTACTGGAGAATCAGTTTCCTGTAGTCATCGAGGAGTTCAGCATCGTCGAGGACAGTGAGGGAGCTGGCAAGTACCGCGGCGCGATGCAGATCTCGCGAGTGTCGCGCCTTCTCACCGATGCCGAGGTGATGGTGCGCTCCGTGAACGTCGACGGGTCGCCCGGCATGAAGGGAGGCCTGCCCGGGCCGCCCCCGAGCACGAAACTCGTTAAGGCCGATGGAACAGAGGTGAGCCTCGCCAAGCGTTCGCATGTGCACTTGACAGGGCGGCGCGGTGACCGGATCGTGCATCGCACCGCCGGCGCAGGTGGGTACGGATCGCCATTGGAACGCGATCCCCAGATGGTCCGGGCTGATGCAGTCGAAGGAAAGATCAGCGCCGAGCACGCCTTGGCGACCTACGCTGTGGTCCTACACGGCAACGCCCTCGACGTCGATGAGGTCCAGACGGCCAGCCTACGCGCCAAGCGAGCCGCCGCCGTCGGCTAGTTGTCACGACGCTTCGTGTCTCGGCCACCTCGGTAACGCCACGCCACTGTCGGCGAGCAACGCATCTGAGTTGCGGCGTAGCTCGGGTACTGGCCGGATGAACCAGCCTTGACAGCCTTACCAACCGGCTGTCTGCGCCAGAAGGCGACCCACGCCTTGACCCAATTCAAAGGAGAATTGACATGGAAGGGTCTTTCTTGTCAAAGCGGGGCGCCGGGCCGGGTGCGCCGAGACCGAAGGTGACTACACGAACGTTAGTCTCCACCACAACTGTCGGTACCATTATTGAGTGGTACGACTGGGCTATTTATTCAAATGCCGCCGCGCTAATCCTTAACGAGCTGTTTTTTCCGAAACTGTCTCCGACGGTCGGCGTGTTGGCCTCTCTGGCGACATTTGCCGTTGGCCTGGTCGCTCGTCCCTTGGGTGGTTTGATCCTGGGGCACCTCGGGGACACCTACGGTCGTCGCTCGGTCCTTGTCGCGACGTTCCTCATGATGGGCATCGCGACCACGTTGATCGGGTGCCTTCCCACCTACGAAACGATCGGAATCGCCGCACCGATTCTGTTGGTCGTGCTGCGGCTGGCGCAAGGGTTCGGTGCCGGCGCGGAGTATGCTGGCGCCACGTCGATGGTGGTGGAGGACGCTCCGCCGGCGCAACGAGGGTATTTCGCTTCGCTCCCTATTATGGGCATGGTTGCAGGCATTGCCCTCGCTGCTTCAGTTACTGCGGGGATGTCGTATCTCCCCAAGGATCAACTTGCTTCGTGGGGATGGCGAGTTCCGTTCTTGCTGAGCATCGTCATGGTCGTCGTTGGCGCCGTAATTCGTATGAAGGTGCCCGAGTCAAAGGTCTTCGAAAAGGTTAAGGAGACCAATCGTGTCGCGCGCATGCCGCTGGGTGAATTGCTCCGGCGGCAGCCTGGAAGGGTACTCACGGGGATGGCGGCAAACGCCCCACTTACCTTCAACATCTACGTAATCCAGGTATTTGTATTGAGCTACGTCTCCGGTCGTGGCGTCGCCAGCAACGTGCCTCTCGTTGGGTTGCTGCTCGGTTGCATACTTGGAATGATTCTCTGTCCTATCGCTGGTAAACTTGCCGATCGGTACGGGCGCAGGAGAACATATGCTGCCTTCTGCTTGTTCAACGGGATCTTTTCGGGGCCGTTTTTCTTGTTGCTGAGCACTGGCGATACAGTATCGATCTGGGTCGGGATGGCACTCGGATTCGGCTTGGGCTGCATTACCATTAATGCGGTGTCAGCTTCTTTCCTTCCGGAGCTCTTCAACGCGCGATTCCGCTTTACGGGCGTCGTCTTTACTCGCGAAGTAAGTCTCGTGCTCCTCGCCGCACCGGCTCCCATCGTAGCCACAGTGCTGACGGCCTCGACTGGTGGTAATCCGTGGCCGGTCGCAGTTCTGATGACCTTCTTCGGCTTTCTCGGCGCTGCCGCGGCGCTACGAGCCCCGGAGATGCGAGGTATTGATTTGCTCACCGAGGCGGAGCGTCATGAGCGAGTCGGTTGATCCGGGTTCGAGGCGGGCCGCAACCATGGACAGCGACATCGCGTTGCGGAGGACGCTGGCGGCGGCGGTGCCGCCGAAGGCAGTGCGGACCCGGGCAATCGACCGGTTGGGTATGGCCCACGACGCGTCGCATTTCACTCGCACGCCTCGGGCGGTGGTCACTGCCACCGGCGCCGACGAAATCGCCCGGCTGTTCGCGGCCTCGGCCACTGCGGGTGTCCCGCTGACATTCCGAGCCGGGGGTACGAGTCTGTCCGGGCAAGCGGTGACCGACGGGATCCTGGTTGACGTCCGTCGGCACTTCCGTGACATCGATATCCTCGATGACGGCGCGCGAGTTCGGGTGGGGCCCGGTGCGACGGTGCGGGCCGTGAATGCCCGTTTGGCGCGCCATGGCCGGATGCTGGGCCCTGACCCGGCCAGCGAGATCGCCTGCACCCTCGGCGGGGTGGTGGCGAACAACTCCTCTGGCATGGCGTGTGGCACGGTCGCGAACAGCTACGCTCTGCTCGACTCGCTTGAGTTCGTCCTGCCGTCAGGGACAACGCTGAACACGGCCCACCCCGCCGCCGACGACCAGCTGCGCGCCCTCGAGCCAGAGCTGTGGGCCGGGCTCGCCCGGATCCGGGACCGGCTGCGCGCCGACACCGGGCTGCGCGCGAGCATCGAGCGGCAGTTCTCGTTGAAGAACACGATGGGCTACGGGCTCAACTCGTTCCTCGACCACGAACGCCCGGCCGACATCCTTGCCCGCCTACTCGTCGGTTCCGAGGGCACGCTTGCGTTCATCACCTCGATCACGATGCGGACTGTGCCGCTCCTGGCCCACGCTCGCACCGGACTGTTGATCTTCGATGACCTAGCCGAGGCCAACCGCGCGCTACCTGACCTCGTCGACTCCCGGCCCGCCACGATCGAGTTGCTCGACGCCGCCTCGCTGCGGGTCGGCCAGGCCACAGCCGACGCCGATCCGCGGCTCCGCGGGCTCGTTGTCGACACTCAAGCGGCCCTGCTCGTGGAGTACCGCGGCCACACCGCGGCCGAGGCCGACGAGCTCGCCGGGGCCGCGTCCGGGCTGCTGGGTCGGCTGCCACTGCAGGGGCCTCGAGAATTGTCCGCGGACCCGGTAGCCAAGGACGCGTTGTGGAAGCTGCGCAAGGGCCTCTACGCCAAGGTCGCCGAGGCGCGGCCTCCGGGCACTGCGGCGCTGCTGGAGGACATCGCCGTCCCGGTCCCGGAACTGCTCTCTACTTGTGAGGGTCTGATCGAGCTGTTCGATCAGCACGGATACGACCACGCGGTGATCTTCGGACATGCCAAAGACGGCAACGTCCATTTCATGCTCACCGAACACCTAGGTGAGGAGGGCGGCGGCACCAGCGGCAGAGATCGATTCGGCCGCTTCACCGACGACATGGTCGACCTCGTGCTGCGCCGCGGTGGCACTCTCAAGGCCGAACATGGCACCGGGCGGATGATGACCCCGTTCGTGCGGCGACAGTACGGCGACGACCTCTACGAGGTCATGCGCGAGGTCAAGCACCTCTGTGATCCTCGTGCTCTCCTCTCGCCCGGGGTGGTTCTCGACAACAACCCGGCCGCTCATCTGTCCGACCTCAAATCGGCGCCGCCGGTGGAGGCCGAGGTGGACCGCTGTGTGGAGTGCGGGTTCTGCGAACCCGTCTGCCCCAGCCGTGACCTGACCACCACCCCGCGTCAGCGCATCGTCCTCCGCCGCGAACTCGAGAAGGCCCGCGCTGCCGGCGACCATGCTCTGGCCGCAGAACTGGAGATCGACTACGCCTACGACGCCGTCGACACCTGCGCCGTCGATGGCATGTGCGGCACCGCCTGCCCGGTCACGATCAACACCGGTGACTTGGTGCGGCGGCTGCGTGCCGAACGCCCGAACCAGACCGCTTCGAAGGGCTGGGCGTTCGCCGCGAAACACTGGGCCGCCGCGACACGGCTGGCGGGGACTGCACTGTCGGTGGCGAAGGTCGTTCCCGGTGCCGGATCTGCCTCCGCGGCGCTGCGGAAGGTGGTCGGTTCCGAGCAGGTACCGCAATGGTCGCCCGACCTTCCCGCAGGCGGATCTCACCGCGTGCCCGACGGGTTGATAACCACCACCGGCGAGGTTCCTGACCTCGTGCTGTTCTCATCGTGCACCGGTGCCATGTTCGGCTCCACCGACCCATTGACCTCCTTGTCCGGGGAATCGTGCCCGGGTGCGGCGGCGGCGTTCGTGCGGCTCTGCCACCGCGCCGACGTCCGCGCTGCCGCGCCGGAGAACTTGCCGTCGCTGTGCTGTGGCACGCCGTGGAAGTCCAAGGGCTTCGCCGGCGGTGCCGACGCGATGGCGCGGCGGGTGCTACCCGCGCTCTGGACAGCGACCCGGGGCGGCACGATCCCGGTCGTCACCGACGCGTCATCGTGCACCGAGGGTCTACGCGTGATGATCGAGTCCGGGCCGGACCGGTACCGCAAGATCGAGGTGCTCGACGGAGTGTCCTACGTGGCCGACCACCTGCTACCGAAGATCACAGTGCACACCTCACTGCGGCGGATCGTGCTCCATCCGACCTGTTCGGCAACCGAGCTCGGCCTGACCGAGCCGCTGCACCGGCTTGCGGCTGCGGTCGCGGCCGAGGTCGTCGTGCCCGACTCCTGGGGGTGCTGCGGGTTCGCCGGCGACCGCGGGATGCTGCATCCGGAACTCACGGCATCGGCTACCGCGCAGCAGGCCCGGGAGACCACCGACATCGAGGCTGACGCCTATGTCTCGTGCAACCGGACATGTGAACTCGGGATGAGCCGGGCGACCGGCCGCAACTATGTCCACGTCCTCTCCGTACTTGAGCGGGTGTCGCGGCTGGAGGTAGGCCATGCCGGTCGAACGTGACAGCTACGGTGGATTGCTCAACGATGCCGCTCAGGACCTTGTCGGACGTCTCACGCCGGTGATCGAACGGCTCACGCGCCGTCTCGAGTGGGTGGTGGAGCAGCAGGCTCAAACGTTGCGGGAACGGAGTCCTTCGTATCAACCCGGCCATAATCGGGTACCGGACGATGCGCTCTTGCCGTCCGCGCAACGCAACGTGGACAAGACCGTCCGAACCTTGCGGGACGGCCGGTCTCCCCGGCCGGAGCAAGTGGATGAAGCGTGGGTTGCCCGTGAACGGACCGAGCAGGGACTTCCAGCGGGGGAGATGCTAGATGCGTACCGCCTTGCACACCGGGTAGTCCGAGACACATTCGTGCAGATCGCGGTCGCGCAGAGCGTCGAGCCCGGGGCCGTGATGCAGGGCGCCTGCCTGTTGTGGGACACGGCCGACGCCGGTGCATCGCAGTTGTACGAGGTGCGCAGGGAGTTCGAGATCGCCATCGCTCGCTGCGATGAGGAACAGAGGATGCGGTTCCTGCACGATCTGCTGCGCAGCGGGCTCGACCCATCCTCGCTCGGGGAATCCGCCACCAGCTACGGGTTAGAACTGGGCCGCCCGTATCTTGCGGTGCGAGCTCGACCTCGCGGCACCACGTCCTTGGAGCGTCTCCAGAGTCGGCTCGAGGCTGGCACTCGCCACCACGGTCAGGCAGCTCTTCTTGGAATCGTCGATGGCGAGGTCGTGGGAGTCGTGCCGCGCCGTCCAGATCTCGGCGGCGTGGCTGCGACCGTGGGCATCAGTGGGCCCGCGCACCTAATGGAGGCGGGCCAGTCTTTCCGGAACGCGAGCCGCATGCTCGACGTCGCCGCGCAATTTGACGATGTTGGCGTGTTCGACCTGAACGACCTCGGTCTACGGGTCGCCATGGCCGGGGAACCGGAGCTGGGAACCTTGTTGGTGCGGCGATATCTGGCACCCGTGGAAGCGCAGGGCGACTTCGGGGCCGAGTTGATCGCGACGTTGCGGGAGTACTTCGCTGCCGGGCGTCAGATCACGCGGACGGCGCGAACACTGGGCATCCATTCGAACTCGTTGCGCTACCGCCTGCACCGCTTCGAAGAGATCGTGGGCGTTAGCCTGGAGGATCCCAAGGTGCTGACCGAGCTCTGGTGGGCGCTGGAGTGCAGCGCGCGCACAGGGTGATCCGGAACAGCCGTCGCATGCGTTTTGTGCATCACACGATGGCGCGTGCTCTCGATTGAAATTTCTTCAATCCAAAGTCCTCCCTCCTACAGGACAATTGGAAATACTGAAATCAGCGTCGATGGGAGAGAGGTGAGGGTGCCGTGCAATCTGCGCTCGATCTGTCGGTCATGAGCAGAGTAGTCGCCGCGGAGGCCGAACTGGATGCGCAGCGTCTGGTGTATGTGTTCGAGAACGGGTCATTCCCAGACGAAGTGGTAAACACCACGGATCTGGCGGTTCGAGGAAATCAGCTCGCCAGCGAACTCCAACGGATCGGAATCGTCACCGGCGACCGAGTTGGCGTCATGATGCGCAATCATCCCGAATTCGTCTACACGTACGTGGCGACCGCCAGGCTGGGGGCTCCCGCAGTTCCGATCGACCCGAGAGCACGTGGCGACAAGCTCGCCTATTTCATCACCTTCGCTGAATGCTCAGTGCTCCTGGTCGCCGACTATGTCTTGGCAGACGATGCAGTAGCCGACACGATCCGCAAAACCGGTGTTCGGACCTATGTGCTATCGACCCCGGAGGGGCGCGCTGCGGGTATCGATCTGACCGGATGGGCCTCGCTCAACGAGGTGTTCGACGGGCCAGAGGCTCCCACGGTGCGGGAGCACGTGACGGATCCAACCACGCCGTCACTCCTCGGATTCACCTCAGGAACAACCGGAAAACCCAAGGCCATCGAATTCACGCATGATCGAATGCTGTTGTACCGGCGGCTACCCGGCTTCTTTGGCCTCCAAGACGACGACGTCTTCTACACAGGGCTGTCCATGACTCACGGCAACGCTGTGATCGTGACGATGATGCCGCCTCTGTGGCGCGCAGTGGGGCACTCCGTGTTCAGCCGCTGGTTCACAAGAACGCGGCTGTGGGAGATATGCGCCGAGTACGGGTGCACGGTGTGGTCGAACCTGGGCGGCATCGCGACGGCCCTTTACAGTCAACCCCCGTCTCAGTGGGACCAGAACAACCCGGTTCGGCTAGTGGTAAGCGCGGGCATGCCGCGTGAGCTGTGGACACCGTTCGAGGACAGGTTCGGCGTCCGGGTGTGCGAGTGGTACGGGGCATTGGAAGGCGGGTTCGCTTACAACCCGGTCGGCGTCGGGCCGGTGGGGTCATTCGGGAAGCCGCCTGCCGACCTCCTGCGTATGGAAGTTTTCGACGGCGATGAACAGCCGTGTGCATCTGGCGAGGTCGGTGAGCTCGCGGTCCGTCCCGTGTCCGGTCCGGCGCGGCTGACGTACTACAAGAATCCCGAGGCAAGCGCCAACAAGGTTCGCGATGGTTGGTTGCGCACCGGAGACCTGGTCTATCGCGATGCCGACGGATGGCTGTTCTTCAGTCATCGCAAGGAAGAGGGGGGCTTGCGCAAGCTCGGTGAGTTCATTTCCGGGAGCTTCATCGCTCGGGTTCTTGCCGAACATCCCGGTGTCCTCGATGTGCACATCTTCGGGGTGCCCGCAAAATCTGGGGCCCCAGGTGAGATCGATGTGGTCGCCGCTGTGGTTCCCGTGGACGCGGCCGCGATCGAGGTCGCGGAGCTATTCACACTGTCTGAGCTGAAACTGGAACGTTCGCACATTCCCGACTTCATTTGGATCGTCGATGAACTGCCGAGGACGGTGTCCGAGAAAGTGCAGTCTCGCGTGCTGGTCGATTCATTCGATGACTCGGACGAGTCGGTGTTTGGTCGGGTTAGGACGAAGAGTCAAGGGTGAGGAGTGCTGGGATGCGAGACGTTTATATCGCTGGTGTGGGAATGACCGCGTTTGGGAAGTTCCTTGAGCGGTCGGTTCGGTCGCATGCCGAGCAGGCTTGTGCGGAGGCGCTCGCCGATGCATCGATGGCCGCGGAGGAGGTCGAGACTGTTTTCTTCGGTAATGCCGTTTCAGGTGTGATCACTGGTCAGGAGATGATTCGAGGTCCGGTCGCTCTGCGTAATACGGGGCTTCTCGGGGTGCCGATCTTCAACGTGGAGAACGCCTGTGCTTCGGGGTCGAACGCGTTCCACCTCGCGTGGTCGCAGGTGGCTTCTGGTGCCGTCGACGTCGCTGTGGCGATCGGAGCGGAAAAGCTCACCCACCAGGACAAGACCCAGTCGTTTGCGAGCATCGGTACTGCTGTCGATCTGAGCATGGCGGATGAGCTCAAGGAGCGGTTTCCCGGTCGGGGTGACCAGGAACACGGCGGTGCGTCGAAGTTGA
Source organism: Saccharopolyspora karakumensis (assembly GCF_004349225.1). Lineage (NCBI taxonomy): Bacteria > Bacillati > Actinomycetota > Actinomycetes > Pseudonocardiales > Pseudonocardiaceae > Saccharopolyspora > Saccharopolyspora karakumensis. Next base: position 3,610 of record NZ_SMLA01000078.1, on the reverse strand, counting down.
GCAACTCGTTCTTCATGGACTTGTACGCCGGCATTGCGCGTGACTACATGGACCGTACCGGGGCCACCGCTGCGGACTTTGCCAAGGTGGCGGCGAAGAACAGTGCGCATGGCGCTTTGAATCCGAAGGCGCAGTACCGGACGCCGCGCTCCGTCGAGGAGATCCTCGCCAGCCGACCGGTTGCGCCTCCGCTTACGTTGCTGATGTGTTCACCGATCGGCGACGGATCGGCGGCTGTGGTGTTGTGTTCTGAGGAATTCGCTGCGCGGACCGAGGATCCGGTGCGGGTTCGAGCCAGTGTCGCCCTGTCCGGCCGCAACAATCCGGAACCCGGCCATGGTGGTGTCGAACGGGCGGCGCGCCGTGCTTACGAGGTCGCCGGGGTCGGCCCGGAGGATCTTGACCTGGTCGAGGTGCACGACGCGGCCGCCCCGGCGGAGCTGATTATCTCGGAGGAGATCGGACTGTGTCCGCCCGGAGAGGGAGCGAAACTCGTCGCGTCCGGCGCGACGACCCTCGGCGGCCGGGTGCCGATCAATCCGAGTGGTGGTCTTCTGTCGAAGGGACATCCGATCGGAGCGACGGGGTGTGCCCAACTCGTTGAACTGGTGGAGCAGCTGCGGGGCCGGGCCGGCGACCGTCAGGTGGCGAACGCGCGAATCGGGCTCGCCGAGAATTCCGGCGGGTATCTCGGCGACGACTTCGCCTCGATTGTGATGACAATCCTGTCGAAGTAATCAACCCACCACCACACCAGCCAATGAGCAATGGAGAAATGAGGGAAGCAGTGTCCTTGCAAGCACGGAAAAACGGCCATGCGACGGAGGAGTCACTGTTCAACACGGGTCGGCGCGAGGTGTCGTCGGTCTTGGTTCGAGTCGATGGCGACGGCGTGCTGATCACCGTACGGGCCCGCGGCGGGGAGGCTGGGGCATGATGTTATCTTTCGCGGCGATCGGGTCGCTCGGCGGCGGCCTCAACAGTGAATCCATGGACGCCGCAGTCAAGCGCGGCATCGACTTCGTTGGCGCCGACGGCGGTAGCACCGACATCGGTCCGTCGGCCCTCGCGGGCAGCGGGACGATTCATCCGGAGGCCACGACCCGGCATGACCTGGAGCTGGCCTTGCGCTCGGCTAGCGAGGCCGGCGTCCCGCTGCTCGTAGGCAGCTGCGGGACGTCTGGTCGCGATTGGGGGGTTGACTGGCTTGCCGGCATGGTCCGCGACTGGGCTCGTGCCGAGGGCAAGAACCTAAAAGTAGTGAAGATCTACTCCGAACTCGACAAGGACTACGTCAAGGGCAAGCTGCGCGACGGCAAGCTCCATGCCTTGCATCCACAGCTGCCCTATGACGCTGACACGGTTGATCGTAGCGAGCGGATCGTGGCCGTGATGGGTGTGGAGGCATTCCAGCACGCGCTGGATATGGGTGCCGACGTTGTGCTCGCCGGGCGCGCGAGCGACGCGGCGATCTTCGCCGCGCACCCAATCACTCAGGGCATCGCGCCGGAGGTGGCTTGGCACGCGGGCAAGTCTGCCGAGTGCGGCGCGGCCGCAGCGACGCCGCCAAAGTTGGACTGTGTGCACGTCCGCCTTGACGAGGACAGCTTCGAGATCGAGGCGATGGACGAGAATCTGCGGTGCACGCCGATGAGCGTCGCCGCCTTTCAGCTCTATGAAAGCGCCGATCCCTTCCGCCTTGCCCAGCCCTCCGGGGTGCTGGACACCACCGACACGTGCTACGAGCCGGTTTCCGACCGGGCCGTGCGCGTGTCCGGCGCGACGTTCGAGCCCCGTGACGGTTACACGCTCAAGATCGAGGGGGTCGAGTATGTCGGCTGGGGCAAGCTCTCCATCCTCTCGGTGCGCGACCCGGTGATCATCGAGCATTTCGACGAGTGGCTGGAGTCGGCGGTCGAAATGGCCAGGAAACGCGTGCGGGAGGAGCAGAGCCCCGAGCTGCTCGAGCAGACCGACATCCGCGTGCACCCGTACGGTGTGTCCGGCACGATGGGCGACTGGGAGCCGACACCCACGATGCAGGGCCACGAGGCCCTACTGCTCGTGAACGTCACGTCGAAGGACCCGGATGTGGCCGAAACCGTGGCCAACATCGTCTGGTACACGCTCCTCCACCAACCGACGCCGTACGCGATGGGTTATCCCACGCTGGCCTTTATGTTCGCTCCGCCCGTGCTCGATCTGGGCAAGGTGTACGCCTTCAATGCGAACCATGTGGTCGACGTCGAGTCGCCGATCGAGCCGTTCCGCTTCGTTACCGAGGAGGTGAACGGTCAATGAGACTCGGGGACCTGGCAGCCTTCGGGCGCAGCAAGACCGCTGGCCCGTTCATGATCACGTTCGACCTCATGTTTCGGAGCGAGGAGGACCTCAACCGTGCGTGGGAGTCCGGCTCGCTGACGCGGGAGCGGATCGCCCAACTGTATCCGGGCGTGGCGGTGGACGAGGTGATGATGTTCATCATCCCGCCGGCGTTGGCGATCAAGATAAGCCTTCCGCGGCGCGTGCCGGCGGGGGCGCTCGGCGACACCGACATCGCCGCCAGCCAACAGTTCGCGCCGCTGTTCGATCTTCCGATTGCCGACGGCGAATGACCTACCGGATCGCGTTCGACTTCGATAGGACGCTCACTGGGCTCGTCTTCGTTGACGAAAGAGAGAGGTGACCGCCCACGTGCAGCTATTGGTCATGGAAACCGCTACGAATACATCGCGGAGCTAGGTCGGAGTCGTCGTGGCGCGCACGTTCGAGCACGCCACGACGACTTGGTCAAACGCATTTGCTGGAGAGCGGGGTAGCACGGACCGGGCTGCTGACCACGAGCGGTTCCCGCGATGTGCTGGCGACCGTAGTCTCGCCTCAGCTGATTTCCGGGACCCCAAGGTCAAACCCGTGGGGTAATTCTGTGTCCGAGACTTGCACGCTATTCACCCGCCTTTTGCTTCCAGGGCCGGTTGAAGCAGGGGCTTTTTGCTGTCCCGTGTGTCCCTTCGGGGCCCATGCGGGACACCGTGTTGGGACAGGTCTCGGGCTGCCGTGTGAACTGCAAAACGTGGAGTTGTTCGGGGCGGGGACGGGTGTTGTGGGGGTGTCCCGGCGTGTCCCTGAACCCGCTGACGCCCCCAATGAGCGTCAGCCGGACAGTCTCACGAGAACCTGGGCGGCGGATGTAGCGCAAATCGGAGTCGCGCCCTGCCGTGTGCCATGTAGTTCGTTCCGCGCGAAAATGGTTCGTGGCACCGGGTGAGGAGCCGGTGCCACGAACCTTACGTGCGACGTTTGATACCGACCGACATTCGGATGCTTTCCGTCGCACGAGTTCGATCGAAAATGAAGTTGTGGACAGCGTGGAGTGCATGCATGCACGTCCGACGCCTCAGCGTCCGTCGGTGTGCACTGCGTCGCCCTGCCTTGCTCGTCTAGTTTGTTCCTTGGGATCAGGCCTTGCGTGTGGTGACCTCTTCGGTGAGCTGCGGGGCGACCTTGAACAGGTCACCCACGACGCCGTAGTCGGCGATCTCGAAGATCGGCGCCTCCGGGTCCTTGTTCACCGCGACGATCGTCTTGGACGTCTGCATGCCCGCACGGT
>NZ_SMLA01000077.1:0-22967 GCF_004349225.1 Saccharopolyspora karakumensis | reverse complement strand
GAATCAACCCAGCAACGCAACACCGCCCTGCCAGCCTGGATCCACTTCTACAATCACCACCGCCCCCACTCCGCCATCGGAGGCACACCGCCAGTCACCCGACTGACCAACCTCCCCGGACATCACACCTAGGCCACCCTGCTGCGCCGCCACGGCGACTCCCGGCGGGCGGCAACGCTGTTGGCCACGGTGGCCTACCTGCAAACGAGGGCGCTCGATGACGCCCTGGACCTGCTGGACGTGCTGATCGCCTCGAAACTGCTGGCCCGAGCGGAGCGAGAATCGGCCAAGGAGAAACTGCGCACCCTACCCCGGCTCGGGAAGGCATCGGCGAAACTGGCCGCCGCGCTGGAGGTGTTACTGGAGATCACCGGCGCACACGATGACCTCGCTGAACAGGCCGCTGACGACGGCGACACCGTGGAGCCGGTCAGTTTGGCGCAGGTATGGGCCGAGATCGAGGCTGTGGTGCCTCGCTCCGAGCTCGCCGACGCGCTGACTGCGGTGGTCGAGCTGGCCGGCCTGCCGGGCTCCGACGCTGACGAGGCGTCGCGGGCGGAGCTGGTCAAGCGGTTCGCCACGGTGCGGCCGTTCCTGCCGCTGTTGTGCGAGGTGATCCGTTTCGACGCCGCCCCGGACGGGCAGCAAGTGCTGGCGGCGCTGCGGGATCTGCCGAAGTTGTGGGGCGGAGGCCGTAACAAGGTCGCCCGCTCGGAGATCGACGAGCAGCTGCTCATCGGCTCGTGGCGCCGTCTGGTGCTGCACGCCCCGGAGCTGGAGCCAGGCACGGTGGACTGGCGCGCCTACACCTTCTGCGTGCTGGAACAGTTCCACCGCTGCCTGCGCGGCCGGGACATCTTCGCGGTCAACTCCAGCAAGTGGGGCGACCCCCGCGCCAAGTTGCTGGCGGGCAGTGCGTGGATCACGGCAAAGCCGGTGGTGCTTTCCAGCCTCGGCCTGCCACCCGACCCCGACGATCACCTGGACGAACGCGCCGACCTGCTGAACGCCACTTTCCGCGAGGTCACCGCTGGGCTTCCGGACAACACCGCGGTCCGCTTCGACGACGCGGGCCGCCTGCACCTCGCGGCGCTCCCGGCGGAGGCAGAGCCGCCGAGCCTGGAGAACCTGCGGGTGCTGACCAACCGGATGCTGCCCCGCGTCGATCTCCCGGAGGTGTTGCTGGAGGTGTTCGCCTGGACCGGCGCCGACCAGGCGTTCACCTCGATCACCGGCGGCGAAGCCCGCCTCGCGGACCTGCACATCACCATCGCCGCACTGCTGGTGTCAGAGGCGTGCAACATCGGCTGGACCCCGGTCATCAAGCACAGCGTGCCCGCGCTGACCCGTGACCGGCTCGCCCACGTCGACGCCACCTACCTGCGAATGGACACCCTCAAAGCCGCCAACGCCGCCCTCATCGAGCACCAGGCGAACATCGACCTGGCCCAGCTCTGGGGTGGCGGGCATGTGGCCAGCGTGGACGGGATGCGGTTCGTCGTGCCGGTGCAGACGATTAACGCCCGCCACAATCCCCATTACTGGGGCCAGAAACGGGGCGCAACGTGGCTGAACATGGTCAATGACCAGGCCGCCGGTCTCGCCGGGAAAGTCGTCGCCGGCACTCCACGCGACTCCCTGCACGTGCTGGACGTGCTCTATGACCGCGACGGCGGGCAGAAGCCGCAGATGATCGTGACAGATACCGCCTCGTACAGCGACATCGTCTTCGGACTCCTGACTTTGGCGGGGTTCTCCTACGCCCCGCAGCTGGCCGACCTGCCGGATCAGAAGCTCTGGCGCATCGACACCAAGGCGGACTACGGCCCGTTCACCACCGCCGCCCGCGGCCGCATCGACCTGGAACGGGTGCGGCGGAACTGGGAGGACATCCTGCGGGTCACCGCCTCCATCCACACCGGCGCTGTCCGCGCGCACGATGTGATCCGGATGCTCTCCCGCGACGGCCATCCCACCCCGCTGGGTGAGGCCATCGCGCACTACGGGCGGATCCACAAGACCCTGCACGTGCTGCGCATGGTCGACGACACCAGCTACCGCCGCGACATCAAAGCCCAGGCCAACCTGCAAGAGGGCCGCCACGCGCTGGCTCGGCGGATCTTCCACGGCCAGCGCGGCGAACTACGCCAGGGCTACTACGAAGGCATGGGAGACCAACTCGGCGCCCTGGGCCTCGTGCTCAACGCGATCGTGCTGTTTAACACCCGTTGCCTCGACGCCGCGATCACCGAACTCCGGGCGGGTGGCTACGAGGTCCGCGACGAAGACGCCGCACGACTCTCACCGTTCGTGCGCCACCACATCAACATGCTCGGCCGCTACTCCTTCCTCACCCCTGAACTCGCGGGCGGGCTGCGCCCACTGCGCGACCCGGCGAGGCCTGACGAGGTTGAGATCGAGCCCGTACGGGTGTGCCCGCGCCAGAAGGCGCGGGCACACCCGTACGGAAATTAGGCGATCTCTCGTGGATCTGTTCGAACAATCAGTCCCATGGAGGAGCTTCGGCGAGCCGGATCGTTTCACTGGGGATGGGTCCTCGTGCGTTCACGCGGCGTGGGCGGTGGCAGCGGACTTCTCCCGCCAGGGTGCCAGGTCGTCGTGCAGCTGGTCGATCTTGACGTGCAGCCGTTCGATGGCGTCCCGTCCCAGCGGCAGGTGCGTGGGCAGCTTGTCCTGGCTGGTGACCTCGTAGATCAGGGCCGCGCCCCTGATCGGGTCGCCGAGCTGGGTGTGGTTGGCCTCGCCGACCCAGTCCAGGGTGGTGTGCGCGGGGGTGCCGTCGTAGGCGGCGATGCGATTCGCCGGCAGAGACAGTGAGGTCTGGTCGAGGAAGTCGGTGCGGAACACGCCGGGCTCGACCACCATGCTCTGCACCCCGAACGGAGCCATCTCCACCGACAGGGCCTCGCTGATACCCGCAACGGCGAACTTCGACGCGCTGTACATGCTCACGCCGGGCTCGCCCTCGTAGCCGGAGCGGGAACCGATGTGCACCAGCTTGCCGCTGCCCTGGGCCCGCATGACCGGCAGCACCGCGCGGGTGACGTTGATCAGACCGAAGACGTTGAGGTCGAACAGCGACCGGGCCTCGGGGTCGGTGATCTCCTCCAGCGCGCCGAGCAGGCCTCGGCCTGCGTTGTTCACCAGCACGTCGATGCCACCGAAACGGTCGACCACGGACTGCACCGCGGCCGGGATGTCCTCGATGCGGGTCACATCCAGCGCGACAGCGAACACGCGCTCGGAGTTTCGAAGATCGTCCGGGATCCGGTCCGGGTTGCGTACCGCGACCGCGACGTTGTCGCCGCCGGCCAGCGCCGTGCGAGCGATTTCGGCGCCGAAGCCGCGGGCGGCGCCGGTAATGAACCAAGTCGACATGACAGTCCTTTCTGGATTTCCGTGTGAGCTGTTTTCACCGCTCACCTCTGTCACTCAACCAACCGATGGCCAGGAAATGGGGGCCGAAGAAGGCCTTGGTTATCGGGGGACAGACAGGGCCACCCTCGGTGCTCACACAGCAAAAAGGCCCGCTCCGGTTGGGGGGAGCGGGCCCTGGTGGGGTGTCAGTGGGTTTCGATCGGGATGTCGTGGCGTTCCTGGTCGTGCCAGTGGGCCAGCAGCCGCAACGAGGTTTCCGAGGCCGAGCCCGGTTGCGTCGTGTAGACGAACAGGGTCTGATCCGTGTCGCCGGCGGGATGCAGGGCTTGGTATTCGACGGTGAGGTCACCGACCAGCGGGTGGCGGTAGGCCTTCGTTCCAGTCGTGCGTTGATGCACCTTATGGTCCGACCACCACCTGCGGAACTCCTCGGAGTGGATCGACAGCTCTCCGATCATGGCGGACAGCTGTGGGTCGTCCGGGTAACGTCCGGCGTCCAGCCGTAGCATCGCCACCGTGTCCGCCGCGACGGTCGCCCAGTCGGCGTAGAGCTCGCGAGCGTGCGGGTCGAAGAACACAAACCTGGCCTGGTTGCGTTGCGGTGCGGGCAGCGCGCGGAACTCGGTGATCAACGCGCCGGCCAGCCGATTGTGCGCCAGCACGTCCAGCCGCCGGCCCAACACGAAAGCCGGGCAGTACACCTCATCCAGCGTCTCGATCAGCCGCAGGGTTGCGGGGTCCACCCGCTGCGGGCGGGCGCGGCGTTTGCGCTTCGCGGGTTCAGGACGGGCGAGGTTGAACAGGTGCTGACGCTCGGCCTCGTCAAGCCGCAGCGCCACCGCCAGCGCATCCAGCACCTCGGCTGAGGCGCTGCGGCTGCGGCCCTGCTCCAGCCGCGTGTAGTAGTCCACGCTGACCCCTGCCAGCCGCGCCAGCTCCTCCCGCCGCAGACCCGGCACACGGCGGCGTGCGGACTCCGGCTCCAGACCGACCTGGTCCGGGCTCACCCGCGCGCGGCAGGTGCTCAGGAACTCCGCGAGCTCCGAGCTGTCCATGGCGTTCATACCAACCCAGTCTGCCCGTCAGCGTCCCGGGCACGCGCGGCGAAGGTGGCCCATCTTGTCCCCCGATACGCACGGCCCTGTTCGGGCCACCCTGTGGGCTTGCCGGCTGGTTGTGTTGGTGCCGCAAAACCTGTGCCCGACTTCGAACGGACAAGCAAACATGTCAGCAGCCATCACCACCAGCCCGCTAGCCGGCCGTGTCGCGGTCGTCACCGGCGCCTCCAGCGGCATCGGGGAAGCCACCGCGGAACGGCTGGCAGCACTGGGCGCCAAGGTCGCCGTGGCCGCCCGCCGCAACGACAACCTCGACGCCCTCGTGGCCCGCATCGCCGCTGCGGGCGGAACCGCGCTGGCCGTCCCGCTCGACGTCACCGACCGGGATGCTGTCACCGCCGCCGCTGAGCAGATCACCGACCAGCTCGGCCGAGTGGACTTGGTGTTCAACAACGCCGGCGTCCAGCTGATCTCCCCGATCGAGGACCTGCAGGTCGACGACTGGCAACGCCAGATCGACCTCAACATCACCGGCGTCATGAACGTCATCGGCGCATTCGTGCCCCACCTCACCGACGCCGCCGTGGCGGGCGGCCCCGCTGACCTGATCACCACGTCCTCGATTGCGGCAACCCGGGTCCTGGAAAAATTCTCGATCTACTCTGGTACCAAGGCCTATATCAGCCAGCTCACCCGGCTACTCCGCGTCGAGCTGGGCCGCAAGATGGTACGGGTGGCCACGATCGAACCGGGCATGGTCGACACCGAGTTGCCCGACCACGTCACCGACCCCGACGCCAGCAAGCTGATGGCCGACCTGATCCACGGCATCGACGTCCTCAGCCCGGCCGACGTCGCCGAAACCGTCGCATTCATCGCCTCAATGCCCCGACACGTCAACCTCACCGAGATCACCATCCTGCCCACCGCCCAGGCTGTCTGAGCAGCTCAGCGGAATTGGGTAAGGTGGATCCTCTTCACCGGCGGCTGTCGCCGGGTGCCAGCAGGCCGGTGATCTCGGCCAGCGCTTGGTCGGAGGGTTTGAAGTAGCGGCGGACGTTCTCCGGTTTCTTGTGCCGGGACTTCGCCATCAACAGCAACAACGACGCACCGGCCTCGCCAAGGTGGGTCAGCGCGGAATGCCGAAACTCGTGCAGGTCCCACCCGGTGCCCGGGCCCCGGTGCGCGGTGTGGGCGTCGAGCAGGGCCCGGGCCTGACCGTAGGACAGCCGGGCGAGCCCGGTGTCCGGGCAGGTGTCGCGGGGACCGAGGACCTTGCCGGGGCCGGGACGCCGGTGAGTGGTGAACACCGGGCCCCCGCAGCGGCCCTTGAGCAGCCGAGGCAGCAGCCGGGCGGTGCCGGCGTCCCAGTACGCAAGGCGCTTGCACCACCTCGGCACGGCCGGGGCCTCGTGCCGTTCCCGGCACCAGGACAACCACGAACCCACCGCCGCACGGCGCGCGTTCCAAGTACCCACCGCCGCCTGACCCCACAGCGATTCCAGGGCCTCGCCGACCTCGTCGTCGGTCACCGTCGCCAGCGGCCGGTCCTCGCCGAGCTTCGCAGCGGTCTTGCCGACCGCCGTGGCGTAGCCGCGGAGCGTGTTCGGGTTCGCCAGCGAATCGAGGAACAGCTCGGCCACCCGGCCGACGGTCAACGCCGAGGGGTTCGTCGGCAGCGCGACGACGGTGGACACTCGCGTTCTCCCTTGCCACAGATAACAGGGTTTCTTTACACGCCTCTGCGGTGATGTTCCCCAGGACGCGATCATCGATACCGCAGATAATAGAGCGTCATCTGTGGGATGACTTCACGAACCGGCCGAAGCCAGCACCGCCTCGATCAGCGACCAGGGACGACGAGGGCTTAGCGCACGATCCGACACGGATGTTCCTCAGACCCCGAGTGACCAACGCGGCGCGGTTCAAGTCGATGCCAGCTCGTCAGTCGACCTGGGGCAGCCACGTGAGCCATTCCGGGTCGGCGGTGGAGTGGGGCGAGGAGAGCAGCGCTGCGGTGCTGAGGAGGTGAGTCCGCATCGCTGCCTCTGCGGCGGTGGCATCCCCGGAGAGCACCGCTTCCGCGATCTCGGTGTGTTCGGCGATGACTTGTTCGGGTGAGCGCACGGTCGGGATGCTGCGGCGCCCGTGCAAGGACAGGGCGTCGCGCAAGCCCGTGACGTACGAGGCGAGACGTTCGTTGCCGCTCTCCCGCAGGACGACGTCGTGGAATGCGCGGTCGGCGGCGAAGAAGGCATCGAGATCCCCGACGTCGGCGCGCATCCGCGCGAGCGCGGCGGAGAGTTCCTCGCGCCCGGTATCGGTGAGCCGCTGCGCGGCTCGACGCGTCGCGGGCGGTTCCAGCAGGAGCCGGAGGGTGAGAATCTCCGCGATATCGTGCTCGGTGTTGGTCCGCACCCGGACTCCGCGGTTGCGCTGAATGCTGACCAAGCCTGCGTCGGCGAGGCGCAGCAGTGCTTCGCGAACCGGCGTCCGCGAGACGTTGAACCGTTCGGCGAGTTCCTGCGCCGAGTACAGCGCTCCCTGAGCGAGTTCACCCTGCCTGATCGCGTCACGGATCATCGTTGCGAGGCGGTCGGTCTTGCTGGGCTCATCGCGGACCTGCTCCATAGCGAAGGTATCTCCTCGATCGCGATTGTTCGCGCCTCGACAGCGGCCGTCGGTCAGCCCACAGCCTATCCGCCCCTTGCGCTGCGACGGCTGCACTGGCATGTTGCATGCTACTCTTGCATGCAACTTCGGAAGGTTGACAGACGTGCCCGCGAAGACACCATCCGACCGCACGACCCGCCACGTTGACGATGAGTTCCGCCGGCACCTGTCCGCCGCGCTGCCGCGCGCGGCTCGGATCGATCTGACCAGCCGTGCGGCCTACAGCTCTGATGCTTCGATCTATCGACAGATGCCCGCGGCGGTGCTCGAGCCGCGGGACGCCGAGGAGGTTGTCGCTGCCACCGACATCGCACGGGAGCTCGGGGTACCGGTCACCGCGCGCGGGGGCGGGACTTCGGTCGCGGGAAACGCGGTGAGTCCAGGCTTAGTGATCGACTTCTCTCGCCACATGAACGCAATCCAGCATCTCGCCCCGGACACTCGGAGCGCTGTCGTCGAGCCCGGCGTGATCTTGGACGACCTGCGCGTCGCGGCCAGCGCTCATGGACTGACCTTCGGCCCCGACCCCTCGACGCATTCGCGCTGCACGTTGGGCGGAATGATCGGCAACAATGCCTGCGGTTCGCATTCCGTGGCCTGGGGGACCACCGCCGACAACGTGCAGGCGCTGCGGATGTTGCTCCCCGATGGCCGCCGGCTGGATGCGCGCCGAGGAACCAGCGGTGATCCGGGCGTGGACGCCGAACTCCTGAGGTTGCGCGACGCCAACCTGGCCACTGTGCGCACCGAACTGGGCCGCTTCAGCCGGCAGGTTTCCGGATACGGCCTCGCCCACCTGCTCCCGGAACGGGGGTTCGACGTGGCCAAGGCGCTCGTCGGTACCGAAAGCACCTGCGGCGTGGTCCTATCGGCAACGGTGCAGCTGGTCGAAACACCTGCGGCCCGGGTACTTCTGGTGCTCGGGTTCGACGACGTTCACCAGGCTGCTGACTGCGCTCCGCTGCTGGCGAAGGCCGGCGCCCTCACCGTCGAGGGCATGGATGCCGCGCTGGTGGCAGCGTTGCGCACCAGGCCTGGGCGGTCCGAAGCAGGTGCTGAACTCCCGTCGGGCCAGGCGTGGTTGTACTGCGAGGTCGGCGGTGCCACCGCTGACGAAGCGACCGACGCCGCCAAGGCGTTGGCCGAATCGGTCCCGGGCGCCACCGCGCAGGTGATCACCGACGTCGCCGGGATGCGCGGGTTGTGGCGGATTCGTGAGGAGGGCGCGGGCATCGTCACTCGCCTCGCTGACGGGGGCGAGGCCTGGCCAGGCTGGGAGGACTCCGCAGTCCCGCCGGAGAACTTCGGCGCTTACCTGCGGGAGTTGCGCGCCCTCATGGACGATCACGGGCGGCGCGGTGTCTCCTACGGGCACTTCGGTGAGGGCTGTCTGCACCTGCGCACCGACTGGGATCTCAGCTCCCGGCGTGGGCTGGACGACTACCGGGCGTTCGTAGAGTCGGCCGCGATCCTGGTCGCGCGTCACGGAGGCTCGATTTCCGGTGAACACGGTGATGGCCGTGCTCGGTCGGAGCTGTTGTCCAGGATGTACTCGACGGAGGCGGTCGCGGCTTTCAGCGCGTTCAAGGGCGTCTTCGATCCGGAGAACCTGTTCAACCCGGGTGTGATCGTCGATCCGGAACCGCTGGACGCCAACGTGCGACCCGGTCCTGGGCACGATCGCCTCGACCTCACGCCTGTGCACGCGCTCCACCAGGACGGCGGGTCGTTCGCCTCGGCCGTGCACAGGTGTGTCGGAGTGGGCAAGTGCAGGCAGACCTCCGCCGGGGCGATGTGCCCGTCGTACAAGGTCACGCGCGATGAGGTGCAGTCGACCCGGGGCAGGGCCCGAGCGCTGTCGGAGATGCTGCGAGGCGAATCGATCCCTGACGGGTGGCGGTCCACTGAGGTCCGCGACGCCCTGGACCTGTGCTTGTCCTGCAAAGCCTGCCGCAACGACTGCCCGGTCAACGTCGACATGGCGACCTACAAGGCCGAGTTCTTGCACCACCATTACCGGCGGCGTCTCCGTCCTGCAGCGCACTACTCGATGGGATGGTTGCCGCTGTGGTCACGGATCGCCGCGCGGATCCCGCGCCTCGTCAACGCGATCACCACGCGCCCGGCGCCGGCCGCACTCCTGAAAAGCCTGGGAGGCATCGACCCGCATCGCGACATGATCAGATTCGCCGAGCAGTCCTTCGAGACGTGGTTCGCACGCCGGCCGCGGCAGCCTGGCCAGGCGGCGACGGCCGGTGATCCAAACTCAACGGTGGTGCTGTGGCCGGACACCTTCACTAACTACCTCGCGCCCGAAGTCGGGAAGGCGGCGGTGGAGGTGCTCGAGGCGCTCGGCTACCGGGTTGAACTCCCGACGGGCTCGGTCTGCTGCGGGCTCACCTGGCATTCCACGGGGCAGTTGAGCGTGGCGCAGCGGATGCTGCGCCGTTCGCTGGGTTCGCTCGACGCGCAGCTTGCCGCCGGGTATCGCGTCGTGGGTCTGGAACCGTCGTGCACCGTCATGCTGCGGGACGAGGCCACCGAGCTCGCCGGGGCAGCTGCGCGATTGAGCGCACAGACCGTCACCTTCGCTGAACTCATCGCGGAGCACGGCGAGAACACGGACGACTGGCCCTTCCGAGAGCTGGACGTCGCCGCGGTGGTGCAGATCCATTGCCACCAGGAAGCGACCACCGGGTCCGCAGCGGACCGCACGGTGCTGCAGCGGTTGGGTGTGCGGACCGATGTCATCGGGTCCGGATGTTGTGGTCTGGCGGGCAACTTCGGTTTCGAGAAAGGCCATTGGGATGTTTCCCAGGCGTGCGCCGAGTTGGAGCTGTACCCGAAGGTCCGCGCGTCCGCGCCCGAGGACCTGGTTCTCGCGGACGGATTCTCCTGCCGTGCCCAACTCGCCCAAGGCACCCACCGCAGCGGTCGGCACCTCGCCGAAGTCTTGCGAGACGCACTGCGTTGAGAGGTGTTGCTGTAGGAGCAACGCCCGTTGTTTCGGTGAACCGCGGAGGGAGAAGGTGGTCGGATGTTTGATGTGCATGTTCATGCCGCACCGGATGTGACACCCAGACTTGCTGATGATCGGGAGGTCGTCGCGGCCTACGCGGCGGCCGGTTTCACCGGCTGCGTGCTCAAAGGACACTACGAGTCGACCGTCGGACGCGCTGCGGCCGCAGGCCGCGGGCAGTCGATCCGGGTCTACGGCGGCATCGCGCTGAATCAGCACGTCGGAGGGGTCAACCCGGCTGCGGTGGCCGCGTGCCTGGGGGCCGGTGGCCGAGTGGTGTGGATGCCGACTGCGGATTCGCACACCCAGCGCAGTGCGGGATTGCCGCGCCTGTGCGGGATGAAGCCAGGGCTGTCGGAGCACACCTACGCCATCGCGCCGGTGGACTGGTCCACAACCGACGAGGTGGGAGAGATTTGCCGCATGATCGCCGAAGCCGATGCCGTGCTGGCGACCGGGCACATCAGCACAGCGGAGGCTCGTTGGCTGCTCGCCATCGCGCATGAGTGCGGAGTACGGCGCGTGTTGCTCACCCACCCTAGTTACACGGTGCCCGCCATGTCGTCGGCCGAAGCTGCGGAGTTGACGGAGCAGGGAGCGCTGGCCGAGATCACCACGTTCCAGCTGCTCCACCAGACCGGGTGCACGCCCTCGATGCTGGCTGCGTTCGCACGCGAGGTCGGGTTGGACCGCATCGTGCTCTCCTCGGACGCGGGCCAGCCGGATTCGCCCACGCCCCCGGAGGCTCTCGAGCTACTCATCGACGTCCTGGCCCGTGAAGGGCTTGACCGCAGTGCGTTGCGCGCCTGCGCTTCCGAGCTCCCGGAGGCACTCGTCGTCCCGTAGTGCACCCGGTTACCCGCGGACAGGGCGTGGCCTCGCTGCGCCCACGTGATTGATCGATCCAGGTTCCCTCGTGGTTTCCGCGGCCTCAATCGCAGTCCTTTGACTAGGAAAAACAGAAACAGTTGCTGTTGGAGCAACAGCCGTTGTCAAACACGCGGTGTGCTGTCCACCATGTTTGGCATGTCAGTCGAGGGTTCGTCCAGCGTTCACCGCACGCTCGCGATTCTGTTGACGCTCGGTTCCGAAGACGCAGCCGAGCGCGGCAGTCTCGGCGTGGTCGAGATCGCCCGCCGGGTGGGTCGTGAGAAGAGCCAGATCTCTCGCGCGCTTCGGGCGCTGGAGGAATCCGGGCTGGTGGAACGGGACCCGGACACCCTGCGCTACCGCCTCGGTTGGCGGCTTTTCACCATGGCCGTGAACGTGGGCCAGCAGCGGCTGCTGGCCGAAGCGCCGGCCATCCTGCGTCGTCTGGTCGCGGCGACCAAGGAGCGCGCACACTTGACCGTGCCCGACGGCGATGGAGCGCTTACCGTGCTCTCGGAGAGCCCGATGCGCGCCGTGCAGACGGCTGGCTGGGTCGGACGCGTTGTGCCTCTGCACACCACCTCGTCAGGTCGGGCGTTGTTGTTCGACCATAGCGACGAGGAGATCCGCGAACTGCTCGCCGACACCATGTTCGGTTCAGCGGGACCGCAGGCTCCTCGCGACGTGGAGGACGTCCTGGCACGCCTGCATCGAGCGCGCACCCGCGGCTATGTGTTGGTGGACGAGGAGTTCGAGGAAGGGCTCGTGGCCGCCGCGGCCCCGATCCGCGACTTTCGGGGCCGCGTGTGCGCCGCGCTCAACGTCTCGGCCCCGAAGTTCCGCTTCGGGCGGGACCTCGACAAGACCGGACGCATGGTCTGCTCAGCCGCTCATCAGATCTCCCGGGCGATGGCCGGACTCGACCCGGTCGAGTCCTCGCGCCCGCAAACCCCGGCTCGGCCACAGCGCTAGTCGGTCGCATCACAACACAGGAGGAATCAGTGATCTCCCGCCCTCTTCCGTTCTTCAGCAGCGGGTTGCGCCTGGACGCCGACCTGCACCTGCCCGACGACGGCGGTGCCGGCGCCCCGTACCCGGTGGTGATCCCCGCTTCCGGCTACCAGGGCCTGAAGGTCATCCACCCGGAACGGTTCGCCCGCGCGCTGACCCCTCGCGGCTATGCGGTGCTGGCGTTCGACTACCGCGGATTCGGACTCAGCGAAGGCGAGCGCGGCCGGCTGGTCCCGCAGGAATGGGCCGAAGACGTGCGCGCCGCAGTCGGTCGTGTGTCCACCGTCGATGAGCTCGATGCCGACCGGATCAGCCTGCTGGGATGGGGCATGGGCGGCGGTGTCGTTGCTGCTGAGGCGGCCGAGGACCTGCGTGTCGGTGCTGTCGCCGCGGTCAACTGCATCGCCGACGGCACCCGTTCGACCCGCAACATGCACGACGAGCAGAGCTGGAACAGCCTGCTGGAGCGTGTCGCCGCCGACCGGGGACGGCGAGCCGAGATCGGTCGTTCCGAGATCACCTCGCCCTGGGACATCGTCCGCCTGGATCTCGATGGTCGCACCGACGGCTACGTGGGGGAGGAGCTCTACCGCGCACCAGGATTCGGTTCCGGTGTCACGCTCGAATCCGCGGAAATGCTGCTGCGGTTCTCGCCGGAATCGCTCGTGCACCGCGTCGCGCCGCGTCCGCTGCTGGTCGTGCACGGCGGGCAGAACGAGCTGCACAAGCCCGAAGAAGCACGATCGCTCTACGAGCACGCTGAGGAACCCAAGAACCTGAAGATCATCGATGGGGCAGGGCACACGGAGTGGATGTTCGACGATCATCCGACCTTCCGTGACCTGGTCGAGGAACTGGACGCGTTCTTCAGCAACGCCTTCGACCGGGCACCTGTGAGCTGACCGGAACGCGCCGCCATGACTTTCCTCGAGTATTTCGCCGGAAACTGGATGGAAGTCCTCGACGCCACGATCGCGCACACCGTGCTCGTGCTCGAGGGACTCGCGTTGGCGGTGCTGATCGGGCTGCCGGTCGCGGTACTGACGTACCGCACCGGCACCCCTCGCACCTTCACCCTGGGCGTCGCGGGATTGCTGCTGACCATCCCGTCGTACGCGTTGTTCGGACTGCTCATCGCACCACTCGGATTGGGCAGTGCCCCCGCTGTCGTCGCGTTGACCCTGTACGCACTCCTGCCGGTCATCCGCAACACCATCGTGGGTCTGCGGGAGGTCGATCCCGCAGTGGTCGAATCCGCCCGCGGCATGGGCATGAACCGTTTGCGCCTGCTGGCCACAGTGGAGTTCCCACTGGCCTGGCCGGTGGTGGTCACCGGTCTTCGCGTCGCCACTCAACTCCTGCTGGGCATCGCCGCCATCGCCGCCGCGGTCAACGGGCCCGGACTGGGCAACCTCATCCTCGACGGGCTCGCCAAAGCGGGTACCCCGTTCGCCATCTACCTGACCATCGAAGGCGCCGCCGCCATCGTGCTGCTCGCGGTGCTGTTCGACGCAGCGTTCGCCGTCCTGAACCGACTCACCACGTCGAGGGGGCTTCGTGTCTGAGAACAACCACTGTCCGAGCCAGGAAAACGCCATGATCCGTCTCGAACGGCTCACGAAGTGCTACCCCGGGCAGCAGACCACCGCTGTGCGGGAGCTGACCATGGACATCCCCGCGGGCGAGATCGTGGTCTTCGTCGGTCCCTCCGGATGCGGCAAGACCACCACCATGAAGCTGATCAACCGTCTGATCGAACCCACCTCGGGACGCATTCACCTCGATGGCACCGACGTCACCGAGGTCAACCCCGACCAGTTGCGCCGCAAGATCGGCTACGCGATCCAGCAGACCGGGCTGTTCCCGCACCGCACGGTCGCCGACAACATCGCCACAGTGCCCAGAATGCTCGGCTGGGACGCTAAACGCATCGACGCCCGGGTCGACGAACTCCTCGACCTCGTCGGCCTGGAACCGACGGCCTACCGCAACCGCTACCCCAAGCAGCTCTCCGGCGGCCAGCAGCAACGGGTCGGGGTCGCCCGCGCACTCGGCGGAGATCCGGACGTGATGCTGATGGACGAGCCGTTCGGCGCAATCGACCCGCTCAACCGGGAGGCGTTGCAGAACGAATTCCTGCGCATCCATGCCGAGCTGGGCAAAACGATCGTTTTCGTCACCCACGACATCGACGAGGCGATCAAGATGGGCGATCGGATCGCGATCTTCCGGGAGGGAGGCCAGGTCGCGCAGTACGACACTCCCGAAAGGATCCTGGCCCAACCCGCCGATGACTTCGTCAGCGACTTCCTCGGCTCCGGTGCGGCGGTCAAGCGCCTGTCGCTGATCGGACTCGACGCCGTCGACATCCCGGACTGGCCGACCATCGACCACGATGCCGATCGTGATCAACGGCTGGCTGTCGCTCAGCGCGCGGCAAAGGACTTCCTACTGGTGCTCGACGCCGAGAATCGTCCGAGCGGCTGGCTGCCGAGGAAGGCGGCCGCTGAATCGGACGGGGTGATCCCGCTGATCTCCCCGCTCGGACCTCGGCACAACCTGTTCGACGCGCTGTCGCAGATGCTGTCGTTCAACTCGTCCGCCGCGGCGGTGGTCGGCGACGACGGACGCTACCGAGGAGTGCTCGAACTGGACTCGATCCGCGAGCTGATCAACGCAGAACTGCCCGGAGAATCCCGGTCCGACCTGCTGCAGGGGGTGTAGTCGAACGATGGTCGCCCTTGCTGGCAATCGGCCGTTCGAGGCGGGAACGGGCCTCCGCGCCGGCGCGCGGTACCTGCTCACCCCGATCGTGCTCGGCGCAGTACTCGTGACCCTCTACGCCTACGTCTCCGCGCAGCCCCTGGACCTCATCGAGCAGCGGAGCCTCAACGCCGATTACGTCCTCAGCCGGACCTGGAAACACCTGGTGCTGACCGGCATCGTCACGGTGTTCATCCTCGGGTTCTCGATCCCTGCCGGTGTCCTGTTGACGAGACCCTGGGCGCGACGTCTCGCAGCGCCGATCCTGGCCGTGGCCAACATCGGACAAGCAGTTCCTTCGCTGGGCCTGATCGTGCTGCTGGCGGTCACGTTCGTCACGCTGGGCGTGAACCAGATCGCCGTCATCGCCTTCGTGCTCTACGGCCTCTTGCCGGTGCTGCGCAACACCATCGCCGGGCTGCAGCAGGTGGATCGCTCGGTGATCGAGTCCGCGCGCGGGATGGGCATGACCAGGACCGCCGTTCTGTGGACTATTGAGCTCCCGCTGGCGGTACCGGTGATGCTCGCCGGCATCCGCACCGCACTGGTCATCACCGTCGGCACCGTCGCACTGGCGACGTTCATCGGTGCCGGCGGACTCGGCGACGTCATCTCCAACGGCATCAACTCCAGCCGCAACCTTGTTCTCGTCACCGGCAGCGTGCTCGTCGCCGTGCTCGCCCTGCTGGTGGACTGGCTCGCAGGCATTGCGGAGAAGGCCCTGCACCCGCGAGGACTCTGAAATTCCTCACCGAAACACCCTTTCTCGGAGGTGACTTCGTGTTCCAACGCCTTGGCCTGGGAGCCGGCCGCGTCGCGGCGCTGATGGCCCTCGCGGCGGTATTAGCGACCGGATGCTCGGGAGCTTCCGGAAGCACCGAGCAGACCGTCCCCGAACAGCAACAACTCGCGAGTGGCTTGATCGCGCGGGAATTCGATCTCGCGGGAGTTCACTTCACCGTAGGCTCCAAGGAGTTCACCGAGCAGGTCATCCTCGGCAAGATCATGGCCTATGCGTTAAACGCGGCCGGAGCCAAGACCACCGATCAGACGGGGCTGTCGGGCTCCACGATCGCCCGTAGTGCTCTGCAGAGCGGTCAGATCGACATGTACTGGGAATACGCTGGCACTGGCTGGTCGCAGTTCTTGCAACACGACAAGCCCGTCCCCGGTGATGTCGAGCAGTTCCACGCCACCGCCGGTGAGGATTCCCGCAACGGCATCGCTTGGCTCGGCCCTGCGCGATTCGGCAACCAGTACGCCATCGCCCGCGCTGGCAACGCACCCGGCCCTGCCGGAGAGGTCAACAGTCTCGGTCAGCTGAAGGAGTTCGTCGCACAGCACCCAGATCAGGCAACCCTGTGCGGTGCTTCGGAATTCCTCGATCGCGAACTGGAACCGTTCCAGGAAGCCTACGACGTCCGCTTCCCTTCGACCCAGGTCTATCAGAACGCCTTCGCGCTGAACTACGTCAACGTCGCCAAGGCCAGTCCCTGCAGGTTCGCGGAAGTGTTCACCACCGACGCGCGGATCAAATCGATGAACCTGCACGTCTTGCACGATGAGAAAACGCAGTTCAGCACGCAGCTGGCGGCACTGACCACTCGCAACGACGTCGCCCGTGAGCACCCGCAGATCGCTGAGCTTGCCCGCCGCCTCGGCCACGAGCTGACAGAGGACACCATGATCGAACTCAACGGGATGGTCGACCTCGAAGGTGCGACACCGGATGAGGCCGCACTGCACTTCCTGCGGACCCGCGGCTTCATCGGGTGACGAGCTGCCAGGCGGTTGAGCGTCTTGATGTGGAGCTGGGGCAGCGGAGTTCCTGCCGAGGTTGTGCGGCGGCCGTCCAACGAAGCACGGGTGATTGCGTGATGGGCGACGAGGAACTCCACTCGAGCTCGACGCAGGCCACGAGTAGCTCGAACGGTACCTTCCGGGCCGATCGGCGGAGAGCGGGTGCAAACCGGAGCCAGGAACTCCTGCTCGGCGGCATCGAGCAGAAGTTGCGAAGGGAGTCTGGCGGCATTCGTCAGGTCTCGGTGTTCCGGTCCTGGTTGCGCAGGGCCGCCCAACGGTCCAGCCGTCGGCGGATGTTCTCCTCGTGGCCGCTCGCGGCGGGGCGGTAGTAGGTCTCGCGTTCCATGCCGTCGGGGAAGTAGTTCGCGCCGGAGAACCCGTCCGGCGTGTCGGGGTCGTACTGGTAGTCCTCGCCGTAACCGAGGTCCTTCATGAGCCGCGTGGGTGCGTTGAGGATGTGCATCGGTGGCATCAGCGAACCGGTCTGGTGTGCGCGTTGGCGTGCAGCGCCGAAAGCTCGATAGACGGCGATGGATTTAGGCGCTGTCGACAGGTGGACGACGGCTTGTGCGATCGCCAACTCGCCCTCGGGTGAACCCAGGCGTTCGTAGACGTCCCAGGCGGCGAGGGCTTGGTGCACCGCCTGCGGCTCGGCCGTTCCGATGTCTTCATTCGCGAAGCGCACGAGTCGGCGGGCGATGTAGAGCGGGTCCTCGCCGCCGTCGAGCATGCGGGCGAGCCAGTTCAGGGCAGCGTCGGGGTCGAAACCGCGCATGGACTTGTGCAGCGCCGAGATGAGGTTGTAGTGGCTCTCATGGGTTTTGTCGTACAGCGGCGCACGCCGCTGAACTTGCTCGGTGAGCGCGGCTGTGTCCAGCGGCGTTGTGTCAGCGGACAGCGCCTGGAGTTGCTCCACCATGTTGAGCAGGAACCGGCCGTCACCATCGGCCATGGCCACGAGTGACTGACGGGCGTCGTCGTCCAGCGGCAGCGCCCGATCTGTCAGTCGTTCAGCGCGCTCGATCAAGGAGTTGAGCGCGGTGGTGTCAAGGCGTTTGAGGACGAAGACCCGGCAGCGGGAGAGCAGAGCCCCGTTCAGCTCGAAGCTCGGGTTTTCGGTGGTGGCACCGACGAGGACGACCGTGCCGTCCTCCACGTACGGCAAGAAGCCGTCCTGCTGGGCACGGTTGAACCGGTGGATTTCGTCGACGAACAGCAGCGTGCCCTGACCGACCTCGCGCCTGCGGCGGGCTGTTTCGAAGACCTTCCTGAGATCTGCGACGCCTGAGAAGGTCGCTGAGAGCGTCTCGAAGGCCACATCGGTCCGTTCCGCCAGGAGCCGAGCGATGGTCGTCTTCCCGGACCCTGGCGGACCCCACAAGATCGCCGACACCAGCCGCCGCTGCTCCACCATGCGACCGACGGGAGCATCGGTCGCGAGCAGGTGCTCCTGCCCGACGACCTCCTGCAGGCTTCGCGGCCGGAGTCTTTCGGCCAGTGGGCGGTGCGTTTCCTCGTCGAAAAGGGACGGAAGTTGGTCTTCGTGCTTCATGGACGATCCATGGGTGCGTGCGAGCAAGTTGTCGTCATGGCCAGGTTCGTGCGCGCGGTCGATGCTCATCGGGGACGCTGCTTCTGCGGAACGGTCTCCAGGGCCAGGTGGTAGGAGTCGTCGACGAGTTCGGCGATCAGGTCCCGGGTGATGTCCGGGCCAGCTCCCAGGGAGATCCAGTGCCGTTTGTCGAGGTAGCGGCCGGGAGTGATCGAAGTGTGCCGATCTTGCAGCAGTCGGCCATACTCCGGTTCCGCCTTGACGGTGATGATGAGCTCGTTCGGGTCGTCGGTGATGATCAGGAAGACCTTGCCTGCCACCTTGTAGACGTCGAGCTGTTCGGTGAACGGGCGCCCGCCGGTGACACCCGGCAGTGCAACGGCCGTGTCGCGCGCAGTGTTCTGGAGCTGCTCGCCGCTGGTGGTCATGACGCAGGTCAGAAGCCGTGGCCGTAGGTGTGCGGGTCGACGGGCTGCCGGGATTTCGGGAGCCCGGCGACCACGAGACGGTAGGACTCGGTCACCAGCTCCCTGACCAGCTGTTCATCGAGGGTGTCTGCGCTGTCTACGGTGATCCAGTGCTTCTTGTTCATGTGGTAGCCGGGGGTGATGTTCTCGTACTGCTCGCGAAGGGCGAGTGCTTCTTCGGGGTCCGATTTGAGGATCACGACGGGGCGCCCGGGAACTTCGGTCATGAGCATGAAGACCCTGCCGCGAACCTTGAAGACGTCCCAGTCGTCACCGAAGGGGTGCTCCAGGCCGGCCCCGGGCAGCTCGTCGGCGCAGTCGGCCGCGGTCTTCAGCAAGGTTGCTCCGTCCAAGGTCCTCAACTCCCTCCTGGTCTGGCCGCTGATGGCATCGTCCGACGGGTTGGCGGGTCCGTCCTCCCCATTGTTTCCTGACGTCAGGCTCCCTAACCAGTAAACTGCGGACCCGTGATGGTCACCAGGCGACAGAACTTGAGTTCGAAGCCGCGTCTTTCCAGTCCGGACGGTTTCGTCGCCCGTGCTGATGCGGCCTCCGTCCCGCTGTACAGCTTCCAGCCACCGGTCGGGACTCCGTACGGCCTGGAAGTGACCACGATCGAGGACTTCTACGCCCACCACGACGACTGGCCGTGGAATCCCGCCCGTCCGGGACGGGCGACTTTCCACTACCTGATCCTGGTCACCGAAGGTGAGCTGCGGCACGAGGTCGATCACATCACTCACCGCGTCGATCCAGGTCAGTGGCTGTGGGTGCGGGCAGGGCACGTGCAGTGCTGGCACGAGCCCAGCGGCGCCCGAGGGCCCTTCATCCTGTTCGAGCCGGAGGTGGTCCGGCCCGATACGGCCCGCTTGTTGACCTCCCTCACCTCGCCCGGCGCCCCTGCCGTCCTGGCACCGCATGGTGACGATGTCCCGTGGCTGGAGCAGACGGCGTTTCAGCTTCTCGACGAACACCGGGCGCTGGGACGTCGTTCACTCGCGGCGCACCACTCCTTGCGTTGCAGCCTCCTGGAGGCCTTGCTGCTGCGTCTCGCTCACTCGCCAGGCGTCCCGGAGCCTCCGGCTGACACTGGAAGCGGTTCCAGCAGCACCCCAGGCACTGCAACCAAGAGCGCCCTCGATCGGCATCACACCTACGAGCGCTTCCGGGATGCAGTGGAGTTGCACTTCCGCGAGTTTCATCGAGTCGACGACTACGCGGCGATGCTCGGCTGCTCGGTCCGCACGCTCAGCCGCGCGGCCCGGACGGCGACCGGAACGGGTGCGCGGGAGGTCATCGATGAGCGGCGACTGCGCGAAGCGCGCCGTCTCCTCGGCCACTCCAGGTGGAGCGTTCAGGCGGTCGCCTCTCACCTCGGCTTCACCGATACCGCCAACTTCGGCCGGTTCTTCCGCCATCACACCGGACTCACACCCGC
This sequence comes from Saccharopolyspora karakumensis, assembly GCF_004349225.1. Classification (NCBI taxonomy): domain Bacteria; kingdom Bacillati; phylum Actinomycetota; class Actinomycetes; order Pseudonocardiales; family Pseudonocardiaceae; genus Saccharopolyspora; species Saccharopolyspora karakumensis. Next base: position 2,914 of record NZ_SMLA01000077.1, on the reverse strand, counting down.
CGACTTCAGGGCGCGGGGCTGCTCCTAGCTTTCTTAGCTCGCGATTCTGGGGAGCGAGATAGGACAGCAGGGACTCAGGCACGGTTGTCGACGAGCTTCGGCGGCTTGTCCACGGTGATGGGTGGATGTGGTCGTTCCCATCGTTCGACTTCTACGAGTGCGTGCTGGGCGGTCGTTCCTTGGGAGAGGCTCGAGGAGGGCCTGTCTGCGGTCAGCACGTTCGGATTGCCGTGGCGGCAGAAGGAGGGGTCCGACGGGTCGGGGTCGTACCAGGCGCCTGTCGCGATCTGCACGACCCCAGGGCGGATGGCATCGGTGATGATGAGCCCAGCCAAGCACGATCCTCGATCGTTTCGGATTCGTACGACGTCACCGTTCTGAAGTTTGCGAGCGGCCGCGTCGACGGGGTTCATCCGGGCTGGTTCACGTCGGTGAAGCTTGCCTCGCTTGCTCGTGGTGCCGATGTCGAGTTGACTGTGCAGTCGCGTCTTCGGCTGGTTCGAGATCAGGTGCAACGGATACGGCTGATCGCGCCATTCGCGTGGTTCGAGCCAAACGGGGTGACCAGGGCAATCCTCGTAGCCGAAGGAGTCGATCTTCTCCGAGTAAATCTCGATCCGGCCCGATGGCGTCCGTAGTCGGTGGTTCACGGGGTCGTTCCGGTAATCCGCATGAAGGACCTGACCGGGATCCAGCACGGGAATCTCGATGTAGTCGCCGTCCCAAAACTCCTCGAAGCTCGGAACGGTATGGCCTCTCGTCGCCAGCCGCTCCCGCCACTCGCTGTACAGGTGCTCGAGCCACTGCTGGACGGTCCTGCCCTCAGTGAATGCTTGGTTCAACCCGAGTCGTTCTTCGAGTGCCCCGAAGATGGCGTAGTCGTCGCGCGCCTCGCCGGCAGGTTCGGTGAGTGCAGGCATCGGGAAGAACAGCGGATCGTTGCGACCGGCTCCGAAATCATCCCGCTCGATGGTCATCGTGGCCGGCAGCACGATATCGGCGTTGCGAGCTGTGCTCGTCCAGAACTGCTCGTGGACGACGATCGTCGAGGGGCGCTGGAAGGCGCGGCGGAGCTTCGTGAGGTCTTGGTGATGGTGGAAGGGGTTCCCGCCGACCCAGTAGACCAGGTCCACGTGCGGGAATGTGAGCTCTCGTCCATTGAACGGGATGACGGCGCCGGGGTTGAGGAGCATGTCCGCGATCCGCGCGACGGGGATGTAAGATCGTTCCGGGTTCGTTCCCTGCGGCAACCGCGGCGGGCTCGTGACCCTCCTTGCGAGCCCCACGTCGCCGGACGAACCGTATCCGTGCTGGAACCCGCCGCCTGGCAGGCCGATCTGGCCCAGCATCGCGGCGAGGGTGACGCCGAGCCACACGGGTTGCTCGCCATGATCTTGTCTCTGCATCGACCAACTGACGTTGATCATCGTGCGGGATTCGGCCATCCTGCGAGCAAGGGCGACGATCGCGTCGGTGGGGATCTCGGTGATCTTGGATGCCCACTCAGGAGATTTGGGTTGACCGTCGCTGGTGCCGCGGACATAGGCGATGAAGCGGTCGTAGCCCACCGCGTACGTCTCGAGGAATTCGAGGTCGGCGAGTCCTTCGGCATCCAGCTTGTGGGCGAGCGCCAGCATCAGGGCCGCATCCGAACCAGGCCGTGGCGCGATCCATTCCGTGTCGGCCTCCGCGAACGCATCGTCGCGGATCGGCGTGATGTCAACGAAGTGGCAGCCCGCCTCACGTGCGCGCTCGATCTCCGAGCGAGTGGCGTGCCGGGCGATGCCTCCGGGACCGACGGCGGAGTTCTTCTCGGACAGCCCGCCGAACGAGATGAACAGCTCGGTGTGCTCACGGATGACGCTCCAAGTCGTAGCGTCCGCCATGATCTCGTTGACCGAACCGATCACGTGAGGAAGGAGCGCCCCGGAGGTGCCGTAGCTGTAGTCCCCGACGGCAGAGACATAACCGCCCAGGCAGTTCAGGAATCGATGGAGCTGGCTTTGGCCGTGGTGGAACCGCCCGGCGCTTGACCATCCGTATGAGCCGCCGTACACACCCGAGGAGCCGTGCGTGTCGTAGACGCGCCGGAGCTCGGTGCTCAAGAGATCGAGTGCTTCGTTCCAGGTGACCTCGACGAACGGCTCGTCGCCTCGTCCCGTGCCGCCTGGGCCTCGTTGGAGCCATCCTTGCCGGACAGCCGGCCGCCTAATCCGGGCGGGATGGTGCTGGCTGCTCGCGACGTTGTGGATGATCTGGCGAGGGTCTGGGTCTCCGTGCCACCCGGTCACAGCGCTGAGCGATTTCCCGTTGGATTCGGCTTCAAGGACGCCGAAGTGCGTCAAGTGGGAAGACCTCATCGTTCGTGGTGCTCCTTGCCGGTGTGAGCTCCAAAGCCCCTACTTCTGAACTTGCTCGCGGACGTAAGGTTTAGACGACCACGGAGGATAAGTCGTCCCCCGCCCCCCGTGGCATCAGTGTTCGAGGCGGGTTCGGAGTTCGTGGAGGAGTCCGGAGGCGGCGTCGGCGATGACGGTTCCGGGCGGGAAGATCGCCGAGGCCCCGGCTTGGCGGAGGGCGTCGAAGTCGGCGGGTGGGATGACGCCGCCGACGACGATCATGATGTCGTCGCGGCCGATGGCGGCCAGTTCCTCGCGCAGCGCGGGCACGAGGGTGAGGTGTCCGGCGGCGAGGCTGGAGACGCCGACGATGTGCACGTCGGCTTCGGCGGCCTGGCGGGCGACCTCGGTGGGGGTCTGGAACAGGGGGCCGACGTCGACGTCGAAGCCGAGGTCGGCGAAGGCGGTGGCGATGACCTTCTGGCCGCGGTCGTGGCCGTCCTGGCCCATCTTGGCGACGAGGATGCGCGGTCGGCGGCCTTCGGCCTCGGCGAAGTCCTCGACCTGCCGGCGGG
>NZ_SMLA01000076.1:0-24813 GCF_004349225.1 Saccharopolyspora karakumensis | reverse complement strand
GGGGCGCGCGGATCTAGATCCGCGCGCCCCTCCGTAGTCGTTCGATCAGACCTCTTCGCCGACCACTGCCGCTTCGGCCGGGACCTGCTGCGCGTCGGCCTTGCCGCGCACGTCGGTGACCAGCAGCAGCGCGGCGATCACGCACAGGGCCGCGCCGACGGCGAACGGCGCTTGGTTCGAGCCGAACCAGGCGGCGACGTGGCCGACCAGCGTGGCGGCAGCGGCTCCGCCGAGCCAGCGGCAGAAGTTGTAGCCGGCGCTGGCCACCGGGCGCGGCGCGTTGCTCACGCTCATCGCCGAACCGGTGAACAGCGTGTTGAGCAGGCCCGAGGCCAGTCCGCTGATGATCACGCCGACGACCACGACCGGCTTCGAACCGAACGCCATGACGCCCAGGATCACCGCGTAGAGCAGGACCGCGATGATCGTGCCGCCGACCTCGCCGAAGCGGGCCGCCAGCTTCGGCGCCAGCGTCACCCCGGCGACCGCGACGCACAGGCCCCAGCCGAAGAACACCAGGCCGACCGCGATCGCGCCGAACTCCAGCACGAACGGCGACCAGGCCAGCACGATGAAGAAGCTCGCGGTGTAGAAGGCCGAGCCCAGCGAGGTGCGCAGCAGACCGCCGTGACCCAGCGCCTTGAGCGGGTCCAGGACGCCGATCTTGGCGCGGGTGGAGCGGTCCCCGTCCTTGGGCAGGAAACCGGCGGCGAGGATCAGCGCGACGGCCATCAGCGCCGCGGTGCCGGCGAACGGGCCCCGCCAGGAGATGTTGCCCAGCAGAGCGCCGAGCAGCGGCCCGGTCGACAGTCCGATGCCCAGCGCCGCCTCGTACAGCAGGATCGCGGCCTGCTGACCGCCGGAGGCGGCGCCGACGATCACCGACAGCGCGGTGGCGATGAAGAACGCGTTGCCCAGGCCCCACACCGCGCGCAGCGCGACGAGCTGGCCGATGGAGCTCGCCAGCGCGCACGCGATGGTCGCCAGCACGATCAGGACGAGGCCGGTGACCACGGTGCGCTTGGGCCCGAAGCGGGCGCTGAACGCACCGGTGATCAGCATGGCCACGACCTGAACGCCCAGGTAGGACGAGAACAGCAGGGTGACCTGCTCCGGTCCGGCGTTCATCGCTTCGGCGATGGACAGCAGGATCGGGTCGACCAGGCCGATTCCCATGAAGGCGATGACCGCCGCGAACGCGGTGATCCACACCGCCTTCGGTTGTCCCTTGAAGACGTCGAGAAACCGAACTTCGTGCCCGGCGCTCATCGCCACGCCACCCCTCATCAACGGCGTTGGCAGCTGCGGTTGCGGCTGCTGTGAAGTCAAACCGTTCGCAATGCTAAACAATTCTCGTTAGCAGAACAAACGGACATGAGGAGCGTCACCGGGGATCAGGCGTCCAAGGCGCTGCGCGCCGCCGCCGCGACCTCCTCGTCCTCGTGGTTGTCGGCCAGCGCCGCCAGCAGCGCGCGGGCGTGCGAATGCCCGCTGCCTGCCAACTCGCCCACCAGCTGCAGCTGCTCGTCCTCCGGCTGCTCGGCGACATCACCGACGAACAGGTCCACGTCGGTCTCCAGCGTCACCGCCATCGCGTCCACGCTGAACAGCAGCTGATCACCGTCGCGCGCCACCTGCTCGTCGGTGGCGGCCTGCAGCCACATCCGCACCGCCGCACCGCACACCGGGTCGTCGACCAGCCCGCGGGCCGCGGTCACGCCTTCTTCGCCGGTCGCCTCCAGCAGCGCCAGCGCCGGCATCCGGACCACCGGGTCGTCCACCAGCTCCAGCAGCCCGGCCAGCTCGTCCGCGGCCTGCTTCGGACCGCGGTCCTCGACCCAGCTCGCCGCCAGCGCCTGCTGGACCGGCGCCGGGGCGGCCGCGAACAGCAGCGCCACCAGCTCCGCCGGGGCCAGGCGCAGCGCATCGGTCGTCGGAACGTGGAAACCGAACGCCCGCAACGACTCCCTCGCCGCCCACACACCCGCGGGAAGCAGCTCCACGAACGTCTCGACCGGCAGCGCGGTGCGGTCCTCCTCGGTCGCGGGCCGGGTGCGCAGCGCCCCCATCGCCTCCCACTGCTCGACGATCCGCTTCACCAGGGCCAGCACCGGGCTCGGGTCCTCGGCGCCCAGCACGTCCGCGGCGGTGAACGCCACGACCTCCAGCGGCACCTCCTCGCCGGCCGCGTAGAGCACGCTCAGCACCGACTGGACCAGCTCGGGCAGCTCGTCCTCGTCGTCCTCGGAGTCGGCGGCGATGTTCTCGAGCCCGTCGCGGAAGACGTCGTCGAGCAGCACGAAGCTCTGCCACAGCTTCGTCCACAGCAGCTCCGGCTCGGCCAGCAGCGGAGCGGCGATGAGGGTCGGGACGACCCGCTCGCCGGAGACGCGCAGCAGACCCGCGCGCTGCGCCCACTCCAGCAGCAGTCCCGCCGTGGCGGTGTCGCTGCCCAAGCTCGCGGCCAGCTTGTCGAGATCGCCGTCGCCCGCGTGCTCCACGACCGCGCGGATGCGGTCCATGATCGGTGCGCCGGCCGCGATCTCGCGGTGCGGTTCGGACTCGGTCAGCTCCACCGGGCTCAGCCACAGCTTCGGCTGCTGCTCGGGTTCGGTGGCCTCGCGCGCGGCGATCTCGTCGGCGGTGTCCTGGTCGACGTCGAGCTCACCGGCGTCCACGGCGTCGTGGAACTCCTCCACCGCGGCGTCGTCGGAGTCGTCGACTCCCAGCTCGCGCATGGTGGTCGTCCAGAACTTCTCCGAACTCCACTCCGTCGGATCGGCCATCGCGCTCAGGTAGGCGGGTGTGGCCGCGTCCACCGCGTCGTGCAGCGCGGAAACCGGATCGGTCGAGGTCAGGAGGCGCTCCTCGGCCAGGAAGTCGAGCCACCGGTGCAGCAGGTCCGGCGTGTCCGACCACTCGCGGGTCAGCACGGCCCGGCGCGGCACCACCTCGGTCAGGACGCGCACGAGGTCCTCCTCGCTCCAGTGCGCGAGCATGCCGTCGGCGAGGAACTTGTCATCGAGCAGCAGCTCGACCAGCTCCGCTGCGTCGAGCTGGGGGTGGCGGCGGGTGAAGCGGTCGATCAGTTCGGCGCTGGCCTCGTCGAAACGTTCCTGCTCGCCGTGGATGAAGACGGTGCGCATGGTGACCCCATTCGCTCACGTGTGCGGATCTCGTGCCCAAAGGTTAGAGACAACCCGAACCGAATCCGGGGAGCGCGAGCGGGGTCGTGCACTCGTGTCGTGATCCCCCGTTCGGGTGCTGTTTCCCGCGGTCAGTGCCAGATCGAGGCGGCCAGCACGACGCCGAGCACGCCCGCACCCAGCCCCACCAGCACCGACCCGATCACGTTGAGCAGACCGAACAGCCGCTGCCCGCCGGTCAGCAGGCGCACGCTCTCGTAACCGAAGGTGCTGAACGTCGTCAGCGCGCCGCACAGACCGACGCCCAGCGCGGTCTGCAGCACCGGCACGGACGCGCCGAAGAGCGCGGCTCCGGCGAGGAAGCCGAGGACCAGCGAACCGACCGCGTTGACCACCAGCGTTCCCCACGGGAACCCGGTGTCGTGCCGCGCTTGGACCCAGCGGTCGGTGAGGAAGCGCAGGCTCGCCCCGGTGGCGCCGCCGAGCGCGACGAGCAGCAGCGTCACGCGGCCTCCCGGCGCAGTCCCCGCGCCAGCGCGCGGGTGGCCGTCATGCCGACGACCACCGCGAGCAAGCAGCACAGCACCGTGGCCAGCAGGTAGCCCAGGGCCGCTGCCGGCGCGGTCAGCGCCAGCCGCAGCGCGTCGGCGACGTAGGCGGAGAACGTGGTGAACCCGCCGAGCACGCCCACGCCGAGGAACGGTCGCAGCAGGCGGTGCGGGTTGACCAGCTCGGTGATCACGCACATCAGCACGCCGATGGCCAGGCAGCCCAGCACGTTGACCAGCAACGTCGAAACCGGGCCCGGCCACACCAGGCTCGTCGACCAGCGAAGGACCGATCCGATCGCGCCACCGCAGGCGACCGCGGCCAGCACGTCCCAGGGGATGGCGGAGGCGGCCTTGCCCGCGGGCTCGCGGACCGTCCGCGCCTCGGCGGGAGAAGCCATCGACACCTCCGTGACTGCTCCCGCCGAGAGTACCGGGCCGGTCGTCCTGACCAGCACCGATCGCGACCGAGGTCTCACCGGCCGCGCACGAGGAGCGGGGCGGCCGATTCCCGGCCGCCACGCTGGTGGAACCGCTTACTGAACCTTGATCTCGACCTTGCGGGACGCGGCCGGGTCGCCGCCCGCGTCGCCCTCACCGGTGGCCTGCAGGCGCTCGGCCGGGACCCCGGCCTGCGTCAGCTGGTCGACGACCGCCTGGGCCCGAGCCTGCGACAGCTCCTTGCTGTCCTGGCTGGAGCTCGTTCCGGACGCGGTGAAGCCCGCGACCTGGAACTTCAACTCCTGCGGAGCGGACTTGAGCATCTCGGCGGCCTTGGTGACCGTCTCCTTGCCCTGGTCGGTGAGCTCGCTGCTGTCCGGGTCGAAGGTGATCGGCGTGCTCTGGTTGAGCTGGTCGAGCTGACCCTGGAGCTGAGCCTTGGCCTGGTCGCCGCCCTGCTCACCGCCGCCCTGCTGGCCGCCGCCCATGCCGCCGGGCTGCTCGCCACCGGGCGGAGGCTGCTGCTCGCCGCCCGGTGGCGGAGCTCCGGGCGCTCCCGACGGCATTCCCGGCCCGCCCTCAGGTGCACCACCGCACCCGGCGAGCAGTGCCGAGGTGCAAGCGATCACTGCAGCGGCGTATTTGACGTTCGTTCGGCGCATAACCCACCTCGCGGTCCGTGGTGCGTATCTCGGAGACGGGCAGATAGTGCGGTCTGATCGACCCGAAAGCGCTCAACCACCGCGCGAGTCCGGTGTCGTTCACACCATGGAGTTAACTCCAAAGTGCGGTCCTGCCAGGCGAAACGTGTTACGGCGCCGCTCTGGGGGCCGTCCCCTGTGGACATCCTGAAGGACCTTTCACCTACTCGCCACGCGACGGTAGCGAGCCACCGCGAGCGGGATGAAGATCGCCAGGATCACCAGCGCCGACACCACCGAGTACAGCACCGCGTGCTGCGCCGGCCAGCTGTCCGGGGGAGGACCGGTCACCCGGAGCGGGTTGCCGTAGAGCTGCCGCAACGCGTCCGAGTAGACCGTGATCGGATTCCACTCCGCGAACGTCCGCAGTGGCCCGGGCATCGATTCCGCGGGCACGAAGGCCGAGGACACGAACGTCACCGGGAACATCCACAGCAGACCCGCGCTCTGCGCGACCTCGACGCTGCGCGCCACCAGGCCGATGAAGGCGCCCACCCACGACATCGCGAACGAGAACAGCAGCAGGAGACCGAAGGCCAGCAGCGCGTCGAGGACGCTGCCCCGGATCCGCCAGCCGACGATCAGCCCGCACAGCGACATGATCACCACGGTCAGCACGCTGACCAGCAGGTCGGACGTGGTGCGCCCGAGCAGCACGGCCACCCGCGACATGGGCAGCGACCGGAACCGGTCCATCATGCCCTTCTGCAGGTCGTTGGCCAGACCGATCACGGTGAAGGCGCTGTTGAACGCGACCGTCTGCACGAAGATCCCGGCGATCAGGAACTCCCGGTACGCCTCACCGCCGAGGCTGCCGCCGAAGACGTAGGCGAACATCAGCACGAACATGATCGGCTGCGCCGTGCTGGCCAGCAGCAGATCGGGGTTGCGCTTGATGTTCATCAGGTTCCGCCAGGCCACGACGTTGCTGTCGCGGAGGCTCACCGCCAGCGCGTTCATCCCTGCTCCTCCTCGGCGTGCCGCCCGGTCAGCCCCAGGAACACGTCGTCCAGCGTCGGCCGGTGCAGCCCGACGTCGTTGACCGCGATGCTGTCGGCGTCGAGCCGCCGCAGTGCCTCGATCAGCGCCTTCGGCCCGGTCTCCACGGCCACCGTGACGCGCCGCAGCGCCACCTCCACCTGCGGTTCGGCCACGCCGACCTCGCGCAGCACCCGGGCCATCGCGGGCAGGTCGGCGGCGTCCTGGGCGATCAGCTGCAGGCGCTCGCCGCCGACGCGGGACTTGAGCTGGTCGGCGGTGCCGCTGGCGATGACCTCGCCGCGGTCGATGACCGCGATGGAGTCGGCCAGCTGGTCGGCCTCCTCCAGGTACTGGGTGGTCAGCAAGACCGTGGTGCCGTCGGCGACGAGCTCGCCGATGACCTCCCAGGTGTCCATCCGGCCGCGCGGGTCGAGTCCGGTGGTGGGCTCGTCGAGGACGACCACGGGTGGCGCGGCGACCAGCGCGCCTGCGAGGTCCAGCCGTCGGCGCATGCCGCCGGAGTAGCCCTTGGAGGGCCGGTCGGCCGCGTCGTCGAGCTTGAAGCGGTCGATGAGCTGCCGGGCTCGCGCGGAGGCGTTCGAGCGGGACATCCCGTAGAGGCGGCCGACCATGTAGAGGTTCTCGTAGCCGGTCAGGTTCTCGTCGACCGCGGCGTACTGCCCGGACAGGCCGATCGAGCGGCGCACGGCGTGCGGGTCGGCGAGCACGTCGTGCCCGGCGACGAACGCGCGCCCCGAGTCGGGCCGCAGCAGCGTGGTCAGGATGCGGACGGTCGTCGTCTTGCCCGCTCCGTTGGGGCCCAGCAGCCCGAGCACTTCGCCGCTGGGCACCTCGAGGTCGATCCCGTTCAGAGCGCGGGTGGAACCGAAGCTCTTGACCAGGGCCTCCGCGCGCACGGCGATCATCTGTACCCCCAGGGTGGTGTCTGGATCGCCCACTGTAGGGCGCTGGGGTGACAGGGCGCCTTCGAATTTATCCCGGCGAGGGAATTTTTGCGGAGGGAACGCAGGTCAGGCGGGGTGCGCGGGGAGGGTGGCACAGGTCGCCTCGACAGAAGTTACCGCCAGGTAATACCCTTCTTGTTACCGACGAGTAAGGGCTCGTAGCCGGGCCCACCCGCAGCAGCGTGCAAGAGGGAGCCTTCGATGGGCCACTACAAGAGCAACGTCCGAGACCTCGAGTTCAACCTCTTCGAGGTCCTCAAGGTGCAGGAACGACTGGGCAAGGGCGCCTTCGAGCAGTCCGACCAGGACACCGTTCGCGGCGTGCTTTCCGAACTCAACGACCTGGCCACCGGCCCGCTCGCCGAGTCCTTCGTCGAAGGTGACCGCACCCCCGCGCACTTCGACCCGGCCACCCACTCGGTAACCCTGCCGGAGTCCTTCAAGAAGTCCTACCAGAAGGTCATGGACGGTGAGTGGTGGCGGCTCGGCCTGCCGGACGAGCTGGGCGGCTACGGCATCCCCCCGACCGTCACCTGGTCGGCCGCCGAACTGATCCTGGGCGCCAACCCGCCGGTCTACATGTACATGGCGGGCCCGAACTTCGCGACGATCCTCTGGAAGAACGGCACCGAGGAGCAGAAGAAGTGGGCCGACCTCATGATCGAGCGCGGCTGGGGCGCCACCATGGTCCTCACCGAGCCCGACGCCGGATCTGACGTCGGCGCCGGCCGCACCAAGGCCGTGCAGCAGGAAGACGGCAGCTGGCACCTCGACGGCGTCAAGCGCTTCATCACCTCCGCCGACCAGGACATGACCGAGAACATCATGCACCTGGTGCTCGCCCGTCCCGAGGGACCCGGCGTCGAGGCCAAGCCCGGCACCAAGGGCCTGAGCCTGTTCCTGGTGCCCAAGTTCCACTTCGACGGCGAGACCGGTGCCCCGGGCGACCGCAACGGCGCCTTCGTCACCAACGTCGAGCACAAGATGGGCCTCAACGCCTCCGCCACCTGCGAGGTCACCTTCGGCCAGCACGGCACCCCGGCCAAGGGCTGGCTGCTCGGCGAGGTCCACGACGGCATCGCGCAGATGTTCCAGGTCATCGAGTACGCGCGGATGATGGTCGGCACCAAGGCCATCGCCACCCTCTCGACCGGCTACCTCAACGCCCTCGACTACGCCAAGGAGCGCGCCCAGGGCGCGGACCTCACCCGCAGCACCGACAAGACCGCCCCGCGCGTCACCATCACCCATCACCCCGACGTGCGCCGCGCTCTGATGCTGCAGAAGGCCTACGCCGAAGGCCTGCGCGCCATCTACCTCTACACCGCCGATTACCAGGACCAGATCACCCAGGGCAAGCACGAGGGCAGCGACGTCACCCTCGCCGAGGCCGTGAACGACCTGCTCCTGCCCATCGTCAAGGGTGTCGGCTCCGAGCGGGCCTACGAGATGCTCACGCACTCGCTGCAGACCCTCGGCGGCTCCGGCTACCTGCAGGACTACCCGATCGAGCAGTACATCCGCGACGCCAAGATCGACAGCCTCTACGAGGGCACCACCGCGATCCAGGCGCAGGACTTCTTCTTCCGCAAGATCGTCCGCAACCAGGGCGCGGCCATCGGCCACGTCGCGGCCGAGATCCAGAAGACGCTGGAGGCCACCGACGCCGACGAGCGCCTCAAGGAGGAGCGCGAGCTGCTCACCCGCGCCCTCGGCGACGTCCAGGGCCAGCTCGGCACGCTGTTCGAGTTCCTGACCTCCGCCCAGGAGGACATCAAGAACATCTACAAGGTCGGCCAGCACGCCGTGTCGTTCCTGATGTCGGTCGGCGACCTGCTCATCGGCTGGAAGCTGCTGCAGCAGGCCGAGATCGCGCTCGCCGCGCTCGACGCCGGGGCCGGCAAGGACGAGTCGTTCTACCAGGGCAAAGTCGCAGTCGCCCGCTTCTTCGCCAAGAACGTCCTGCCCGAGCTCACCGGCCGCCGCAAGATCATCGAGGCCGCCGACAACTCCCTCATGGAGCTCGACGAGTCCGTCTTCTGATCGGACTCCTCAGGTGAGAGGGACCCGCGGCGCGCGCAGCCGCGGGTCCCTTTCTCGTCCCCCGGCCTCAGCTCCTGATGCGGTACCGCGAGGTCTCAGCCGACACCTCATCACCCGACGTCGGCTCCTCGATGGTCGTGCGGGCCGACAGGAAGGCCACGAACAGCCCCACCAGCAGCCCGGCCCGGCCCCAGACCCCGATCATCAGCGCCTGCGCCGTGAAACCGTCGTGCACACCGCTCGGGAGCCCCTCGTTGTTCAGGTGAAGCCAGCGGAAGATGCCCGTGCACATCGCGAGATCCGCCACCAGGTACGCCACGATCCACCCCCAGCGCACCTGCACCAGCACGAAGAACGGCAGCAACCACAACGTGTACTGCGGCGAATGGACCTTGTGCAGCAGCAGGAACCCGCACAGCATCGCCGCCGAGACCTGCACCCACGGGTAGGTTCCCGTCCTCTCGAACCGCAACCAGCCGATCCAGCAGGCCAACGCGAACGACACCAGCATCAGGCCCGGCGAGACGATGCCCATCGCGGCCTGGAAGCCGTCATCCCCGGTCCAGTCCCGGAAACCCCAGTACCACACCGAGTTCGTGCTCAAGTCCACCTGACGCCGCGACTGGAACTCGAACGACGCCGCCCAGCCCTGAAAACCCGCCAGCGCGAACGGGACGTTGACCAGCAGGCCCGTCCCCGCGGCCGCGCCGGCCACCCGCAACGCGCCCCGCCAGTCCCGGCGGCCCTCCGTGAACACGTACAGCATCAACGGCAGCACGAAGATCGCCGGATACAGCTTCAACGCGAAACCCAGCCCCAGCAGCACCGCGGCCGCCGTGGAACGGCGCGCCAAGGACGCGCGCCAGCGGTGCACAACGAACACCGCCGCCACCGCGCTCGCCACCACCGGCAGGTCCCAGTTGTGATCCGCGTAGAGCACCAGCGGCGGCCCGACCGCCCACAGCAGCGCCCGCCAGCGGCTCAACCGCCCCAGCCACCACGCCACCGCGAGCCCGAACGGCGCCATCAGCAGCGCCGACGACAGCAGGAACCCGGCATCGGTGCTCACGAACAGCGCACCGGCCCAGATCAGCACCCCCGTCAGCACCGGGTACTCCACGACACCGCCCCACAGCGAGCCGTCCTCGTCGATGCCCCCGTTGACGTAGGGGAAGACGTGCCGGTCGATGTCCCGGCCCACCCACAGGTTCTGGATGTCGGAGTAGCAGACGTCCCGGTAGGACCGCAGCTGGTAGTCCGGCACCGAGCGGCCCCACTCGTTGAACTCCGGACCCGTGCAACGCGCCTTGTTCGCGTACCCCAACGCCAACGTCACGGCCGTCAGCAGGCACAACACCGCTAACGCCGACACCGTCAAACCCCGCGCGACCTTGATGCCGGGCTCCTCTCACCCGGACCAGCCGGGAAACAGCGGTTCAGCTCGCCTTCGAGCGGAGGAACTCGATGTCGGCGGCTTGACCCTCGTCCGGGGTCTCGACCACAACCGGCGCACCGGCTCTCGACACCACGCTCACCAGGAGCTCAGGATCGATGTTGCCCGAACCGATGTTGGCGTGCCGGTCCCTCGACGAACCGAACTCGTCCCGCGAGTCGTTGAGGTGCACCAGATCGATCCGGCCGGTGATCGACTTGACCCGGTCCACCACGTCGAGCAGCTCCTCGCCCGCCGCGTGCGCGTGGCAGGTGTCCAGGCAGAACCCCGCGCCGAACTCGCCCACCGCGTCCCACAACCGGGCCAGCGCGTCGAACCGCCGGGCCATCGCGTTCGCGCCGCCCGCGGTGTTCTCGATCAGGATCGGCACCTCGAAACCGCCCTCGTCGGCCTGCCGCTCGAACAGCTTGCGCCAGTTCGCGATGCCCTCGGCCGGGTCGTCGTCCTTGGTGACGTGCCCGCCGTGCACGATCAAGCCCTGCGCGCCGACCTCCGCAGCGGCCTTCGCCTGCTGCGTCACCGACTTCCGCGACGGAATGCGGATCCGGTTGTTCAACGAGGCCACGTTGATCACATAAGGTGCGTGGATGAAAACGGCGACGTCGCTGCCCCGCAGCTGTTCTGCCTGCGGATGCGGCTTCGGCGCCTTCCACCCCTGCGGGTCGGACAGGAAGAACTGCACCACCTCCGCGCCGCGCTCAGCGGCTGCGGTCAGCGGATCGTCATCGCGAACATGGGCGCCGATACGCATGGCACGCAGTCTATTCGTCCACTCCGTCCAGACCCGGGAACCGGGGCGCACCGGGGTGTTCCACACTGTGGAACATCAACGGATTTGCCGGATGGCCGCAACCAACGGCGGTACTCGCGCGTTAGGAGCCTTGAGACAGTGACTGTCGATTCGGAGCCGTTCGCGGGGAGGCGAGCCATGGGTACCTGGGGAAACCCCAACCCACTGATCAAACCGAACGCGCTCCGCCGCACCGTGTCCGCTGGTGCCGCGGGTCTGATGATCCTGGCGGGAAGCTGCCTCGGCATCGGAACGGCCGCAGCCGCCGAGCCGCTGGTCGTCGACCAGCCCATCGCCATCGTCTCCGGTGAGGTCGGCCAGCCGATCTCCGTGCTGCCCAAGACGCTGGACTTCAAGCTCAACCAGGCCGTCCTGCTGGCCATGCCGCTGGCCTTCGGCCCCGCGTCCGACGCCTCCGAGCAGTTCGCCTCGGGCAGCCCCATCGCGCTGGGCACCGCCGAGCCCGGTGCCAACTCCTTCTCCGGCCGCGAGATCGCCAAGGCCGCGACGCCGCGCCTGAGCCGGCTCGGCCTGCCGGAGGACAAGGTGGAGGCCGTCCGCTTCCACTTCACCAACCTCGTCAGCCTCGGGAACTCGATCACGGTCAACGTCCCGGAACCGGAGGAGGAGCCCCCTCCGCCGCCGTCCTCGCAGGAACCGCCGCCCGAGCAGCCGTCGCAGACGCCTCCCTCGTCGCAGACCCCGGCACCCGCGCCCGTCGGGCCGCCGCCGTCCGCGCCGTCCACCAGCCCGGTGCCGAGCATGCCCAGCGTCAACGGTGCTCCGGCCGCTGTCAGCATGCTGCCGCCGAGCCTGCGCGGCGCCTCGCTGCCGTGGGCCCAGGCCCGCTACGGCCAGGTGCCGGGCATGGCGCCCAACGTCGGTGACCTGGCACGACAGGCTCAGGAGCGGCAGCGCGTCCAGGACGAGCAGGACGAGATCCGCGCGGCCGGCCAGGCCGAAGCCCTCCCGACCGAGGTCTCCGAGCGCGTCGCGCTCCCGGTCCTCATCGCCGCCGTCTCCCTCGCGGTGGTGACCGCTGCGCTAGTCCGAGCCTGGGTCCTCCGCCGCCACTGACCTGGTTTTTTTGGGGGTGCCGTGGTCATCTTGCGCGGCGGTGCGGGTGGCGGGACCTGACACGCCCTCTGGCTCCGGGATCCGCGACTTTGAGTATGTCGATTACGCGGCGCTGCGGCTGTCCTCCCCAGAGGACGTGTCAGAACCCGCGGCGGTGCCGGTTGATCAGGTGGGGTACGGAGAACCGCTTCGCCGGTTGCCTGACGGTGGTTGGGGTGCTGAGCGTGGGATCGCGCCTCTGGCGTTCGCCTTGGGCTCCGGGTACCGCTGAGCGGGGCAATCGCAGCGGTGTCGGGGGTCCTTGCTACCGTTGCCTGGTTCGTTGACGCGAACGACCCTCCTGCCACGGAAAGTCCGTGGCCGTGAGTCCACAGGAGGTGAATGGTCTTCATGCGTCACTATGAGCTCATGGTCATCCTGGACCCGAGCCTGGACGAGCGCACCGTCGCTCCGTCCTTGGAGAACTTCCTCAACGTCGTCCGCAACGACGGTGGCACCGTCGAGAAGGTCGATGTCTGGGGCCGTCGTCGGCTGTCCTTCGAGATCAACAAGAACTCCGAGGGCATCTACGTCGTCCTGGACCTCAACGGCGAGCCGGCCACCATCAAGGAGCTGGACCGTCAGCTGAACCTCAACGAGTCGATCCTGCGGACCAAGGTCCAGCGGAAGATCGTTGAGCCCCGCAAGGTCGCGCGCGCCGCCAAGGCCCGTGCCGCCAAGGCGTCTGCCTGATCCAGGCCCGTACCCGCTAACGACCAGACTGGAGTCCCCAGGTCATGGCTGGTGAAACGGTAATCACGGTGGTCGGCAACCTGACCGCCGATCCGGAGCTGCGCTTCACCCCGTCCGGTGCTGCGGTCGCGAACTTCACCGTCGCGTCCACCCCGCGGACCTTCGACCGCCAGAGCGGCGAGTGGAAGGACGGCGAGGCGCTGTTCCTGCGCTGCAACATCTGGCGGCAGGCTGCGGAGAACGTGGCCGAGACGCTGACCCGGGGCATGCGGGTGGTCGTGCAGGGCCGGCTGCGCCAGCGGTCCTTCGAGACCAAGGAAGGCGAGAAGCGCACGGTCGTCGAGCTCGAGGTCGATGAGATCGGTCCGTCGCTGCGCTACGCCACCGCCAAGGTCAACAAGGTCAGCCGTGGTGGCGGCGGTTTCGGCGGTGGCGGCGGAAGCGCCCCGGCCGGTCCGCCGGCCGACGACCCGTGGGGTTCGGCCCCGCCGGCAGGTTCCGGCGGCGGCTTCAGCGACGAGCCGCCGTTCTGACGCTCGCCGCAGCTAACGCTTAGGAAGTTTTTCGTTCAGGAGGAAGACCAATGGCCAAGGCGCCTGTGCGCAAGCCGAAGAAGAAGGTCTGCGTGTTCTGCAAGGACAAGGCCACGCTGATCGACTACAAGGACACGACGCTGCTTCGGAAGTACATCTCCGACCGCGGCAAGATCCGTGCCCGCCGGGTCACCGGCAACTGCAGCCAGCACCAGCGCGACGTCGCCATCGCGGTGAAGAACGCGCGTGAGATGGCCCTGCTGCCCTACACCTCGACCGCTCGCTGATTAAGGGAAAGGAGTCACGTCATGAAGATCATCCTCACCGCTGACGTGTCCGGCCTCGGCGAGTCCGGCGACATCGTCGAGGTCAAGGACGGTTACGCGCGGAACTACCTGCTGCCCCGCAACCTGGCCATCGTGGCCACCAAGGGTGCGCAGAAGCAGGTCGAGACGATCCGCCGCGTCCAGGAGAACCGCCGCGTGCGGAACCTGGAGCACGCCCACGAGCTCAAGCAGCAGCTGCAGAACCTGGACGCGGTCACGCTGACCGCCAAGGTCTCCTCGCAGGGCAAGCTGTTCGGCTCGATCACCAGCGGCGACGTCGTCGCCGCGGTGCGCAAGGCCGGTGGCCCGAACCTCGACAAGCGTTCGGTCTCGCTGCGCGGCCACATCAAGTCGCTGGGCAAGCACATCGTCGATGTGCAGCTGCACCCCGACGTGACGGCCAACGTCAACGTCCAGGTGACCGGCGAGCAGTGACCCGGTAGTACCGGACTCTTCAAACGGCATCGTCCACTCCGGCATTCGTGTGACGGGGTGGACGATGCCGTGTCCCGGCCGTGCACTGGCGGTCACGATGATCTCTCTTCGATCACCCGCCGCTGTTGATTGCGACACGCCGATGGTGGCGACACGCCGGGAGTTTTCCACGGATTTCTTCCACAGCTTGTACGCAGGCTCTGAACTGGGGTTTTGAGTCGATCAAGGCTACTTGTCCCCAAGTTGTCCCCAGCAGCGCGGAACGCTGTCCGAAGTTATCCCCAGCTCGTTTCAACCTATCCACAGGTTGTCCCGAGGTTTGTCCACAACTTGAGTTGCCTGCTCTATGCGGGCGATCTAGCTTCGCGCGCGTGCGCTTG
This sequence comes from Saccharopolyspora karakumensis, assembly GCF_004349225.1. Taxonomy (NCBI): domain Bacteria; kingdom Bacillati; phylum Actinomycetota; class Actinomycetes; order Pseudonocardiales; family Pseudonocardiaceae; genus Saccharopolyspora; species Saccharopolyspora karakumensis. The sequence continues at coordinate 10,262 of NZ_SMLA01000076.1, read as the reverse complement.
TGCCTACGGTCCGTCTCGGTGCCCCGACGACGGCGCCGAGGTGTGCGTGCGAGAGGTTTCGGTCGCCGTGGTGTGCACGGACGACAGGCTGCTGGCCGGAGGAGGTGACGGGGTCCGGTGACGGTTCCCGACGATCGGGACGACGACCCGTACTTCGCGGACAACGGTGGGGGTGCACCCGGCGGCGCCAGCACGTTCGAGCGCCAGCCTCCGCAGGACCTCGCGGCCGAGCAGTCCGTGCTCGGCGGGATGATGCTGAGCAAGGACGCGATCGCGGACGTCGTCGAGGCGCTGAGCCCGAACGACTTCTACCGGCCCGCGCACCAGGCCATCTACGACTGCATCCTCGACCTCTACGGCCGCGGTGAACCGGCGGACGCGATCACCGTCTCCGCGGAGCTGGAGCGCCGCCAGGAGCTGGTGAAGGTCGGCGGTGCCCCGTACCTGCACACGCTGATCGCCACGGTCCCCACGGCCGCGAACGCCGGCTACTACGCGGAGATCGTCTCGGAGAAGGCGATCCTGCGCCGCCTCGTGGAGGCGGGCACCCGCATCGTGCAGCTGGGCTACCACGGCTCTGAGGGCGCGGCGATCGAGGAGGTCGTGGACCGCGCCCAGGCGTCGATCTACGACGTCACCGAGCGCAAGGCCAGCGAGGACTACCACGCCCTGGAGGAACTCCTCCAGCCCACGATGGACGAGATCGACGCGATCGCGTCCCGGGGCGGGGAGTCCCAGGGCATCCCCACCGGATTCGCGGACCTCGACGCCCTGACCAACGGCCTCCACGCAGGTCAGATGATCATCGTCGCGGCGCGACCTGGCGTGGGCAAATCGACCCTTGGACTGGACTTTGCCAGGTCAGCGTCGGTGAAGCACGGTTTGGCGAGCGTCATCTTCTCGCTGGAGATGGGCCGCACCGAGATCGTGATGCGCATGCTCTCCGCCGAGGCGCGCATCCGCTTGGGCGACATGCGCGGTGGCCGCATGACCGACGACGACTGGACCAGGCTGGCCCGGCGGATGAGTGAGATCAGCGAAGCGCCGATCTTCGTCGACGACTCGCCGAACCTCACGATGATGGAGATCCGGGCCAAGGCGCGTCGTCTCAAGCAGCGCCACGACATCCAGCTCATCGTCGTGGACTACATGCAGCTGATGACCTCGGGCAAGCGCGTCGAGTCCCGTCAGCAGGAGGTCTCGGAGTTCTCCCGAAACCTCAAGCTGCTGGCGAAGGAGCTCGAAGTCCCGCTGATCGCGATCTCCCAGCTCAACCGTGGTCCGGAGCAGCGGACGGACAAGAAGCCGCAGCTGTCGGACCTCCGCGAGTCGGGTTCCCTGGAGCAGGACGCGGACATGGTCATCCTGATCCACCGCCCCGACGCCTTCGAGCGGGACGACCCCCGCATGGGCGAAGCGGACCTCATGGTCGCCAAGCACCGTGCAGGCCCCACCGCGACGATCACCGTCGCCCACCAGCTCCACTACAGCCGCTTCGTCGACATGGCCCAGGAGTAACCACACCTCGCAGAGGCTCGGCTCTCACCGCGACGCCCAGCTGGACCGCTCGGCTGGGCGGAGAGGGCGCTTCATGAGCGGGATGAGGTCTTGATGTTGCTCGTGCTCTAGCTGTGGGCGTAGAGGTCTCGGATGAGGCAGGCCTCGGCGAGGTGGTGGATGAGTTCGCGGTTGATGTGCAGGACCAGTTCTGCCATGGGTGCGGTCGGGTAGGGCTCCTTGTCGCCGACGGGTTCGCGGAGCTGGGCCTCGGTGAGGCGGTGCAGTCCGGTGAGCCAGACGTCGAGCTGGGTTTCGAGCTGGCCGAGCGCGGTGGCGGCGTCGCCGGCGTACTCCCAGGACTCGTAGCTCGCCTCGGGCGCGCCGAAGTGCGCGGCGCTGCGGGTGGCGAGCACGCCGACGATGACGTGGCCGAGGCGCCAGGCGATCGTGGTGAACGGGGCCGGGTCGGGAGCGGGGAAGCCGTAGTCGATCGTGAAGTTCCCGGCGCCGGCCTGGATCTGCGCGTTCGAGGTGCCGCGGGGCCGGACGCTCCAGGCGTTGGGGACCGGGGACCAGAAGTACTCGTCGTCGGTCAGGCCTTCGAGGCGCGGCCGGATCAGGTTGGTCCAGTGCCACTCCCACTGCTCCCGGAGGGCCTGGGGCCAGTCGAAGTCTTTCGCATGCATCCCGTCAGCCTGGCACCGATGCCCGGCAGCGGCAGGTCGTCGCGTGGTGTTGGTTTCGACGTTGGTCGAGGTCGGAAGGTCGTGGCGGCCGCGTGGGCGGCGTCCGTTCGACGACGTGCGGGGTCGGACTTCGGTGTGATCCGTCGTGACGGTTCGGCCCGTTGGAGGTCGACGGTGGTCTCACGTCGAAGTTCTGAACGCGCGGGGATTGCGCGCTAGAGTTGCGGGCGTTCCACCGGACGATTTCAATGGAAACGGAACTTCGATTCTCAGTTGAAATCGACGAGAAACAATTGTCCTCAGTAGAGGGTGACTACTCGTGCGTAAAAGTCCTTGTATTGTCGCTGAATTGGGTGACACGGGGCTACGACGGGTAATGCAGTAGCGTGTGGCTCACCCGGTGTGGCGGGTTCGCCAGCCGAATTCAGACTCGCGGGAAGCGATGGCGCGCAATTGGTTTCCCGCGCAACAGCTGAACCGAAATCCTGCAACAGGAAAGTTGAGGAACGGTGTTTGCGAAACTGACTCGCCGAGTGCTTCTCGCCTCGGCCCTCATCGCCGGAACCGCGGTCGTCCCCGGGATCGCCCACGCGGCACCGGCCGACAGCACGATGCACCTGACCGTTCAGAGCCGGGACATCACCGCGAACAAGTTCGGTGAGCTCAAGTGCCACCCGGAGGGTGGGACGCACCAGCACGCGGCCAAGGCGTGCGAGGAGCTGGAGAAGGTCAACGGCGACTTCACCGCCATGCAGGCCAACGTGTCGAAGGTCTGCACGATGCAGTACCAGCCCGTCACGGCGAAGATCGAAGGCAAGTGGCGCGGCAAGGAGATCAGCTACAGCCAGACGTTCTCCAACAGCTGCACGATGCAGGTCAAGACCGGCGTCGTCTTCGAGCTCTGAGGTACCTGCTCGGCGGGCTCGGATCCGAGCCCGCCGAGCACGGCTCATCGTGTGAAGAGCGCCCGCCAGGAGGTCATGCCGGGGTTCGCCGGCAGCGGTGCCTGCTCGATCCGCTCCACCCGCAAGCCACCGGTGGCGAAGGCTTCGATCTCGCTGCGGGTCAGCGGCCACGGCGGACCGTCCACATCGGTGCCTTCGGCTCGAACCCCGGAGATCACCAGCAGCTCGCCGCCCGGCGCGACCATCGCCGCGACCCGTTCGGTGGCCTCCGCGCGCAGCGACAGCGGCATCGACTGCACGGTGATCGACTCCAGCACGAAGTCGAATCCGCCGATCCACTCCGCGGGCGGATCCAGCAGGTCGGCGGTCACGTACTCGACCCCGGAACCGGCGTGTCGCGCGCGGGCGTCGCGGATCGCGGTCTCGGAGATGTCGAACGCCGTGGTCCGGAAACCCAGCGATGCCACGAATTCGGCGTCCCGCCCGTACCCGCAGCCGACCACCAGCGCCGACCGGCCGGAACCGTCGACATCGCGTCCCCACTCGGGCAGCAGCCCGTGCGGGGCCTCCAAGTCCCACGGCACCACGGCGTCGCCGCCGGAAGCCGCGGCGTAGAGCGGCTCGAACCAGCCCGTCGGTCGTCCTTCCGACAACGCTTCCCCGGCGAACCGGCTCGCGTCGGCGTCCCTCGGATCCACCATTCCCCCAAGCACCTGGAAGTTGTCGCAAACCCGGCCATCTTCTCAGCCGCGTCCACTGAATTGTCCGGTCGCGGACCGGGATCTGTGCTGTGCTGGTCGGATGACGGATGACCGATCCTCGCGGGTCGCGAACTTCGCCGCGAGGCTGCTGCGCACCAGGTGGCTGGTCCGGGCACCGATCTGGATCTTCCGCGCGGGTCTGGGCAGGATTTTCGGACAACGCCTGCTCATGCTCGAACACGTCGGCCGGAAGTCCCAGCAGCCCCGGTACGTGGTGCTGGAGGTCGTTGACCGAACGGACTCCGGCTACGTCCTGGCCGCCGGTTTCGGCGAGCGAACCCAATGGCTGCGCAACCTCGACGCCCATCCGGGCGCCCACGTCTCCATCGGCGCCCGGACGCGGATTCCGGTGGAGGCCAGGAGACTCACGCCCGCCGAGGCGGCCGAAACCCTCCAGCGCTACGCGGCCAGGAACCCCCGCGCCTGGGCCAAGCTGCGCCCGGTCTTCGAACGAACGCTGGGCGCTCCCATCTCGGAGTCCGGCACGACGCTGCCGATGGTCGCCCTGGCCGAGACGCGTCGGCATCCATGAAGCGGATGACCGTGCTCGGCCTTCCCGGAACCGGGCAGGGCGTGCAGCGGATTCGCGGCCGAGGTGGGTTCCGCGTTCGCCTTTGCTCCCAACGGGTAGTGGTGGCGGAAAGGCTCGGTCGGGGTGGTTGAGCTGTGCTCTGCTGCTCGGTGGGACTGGGAGGAGGCGGTCGTGCGCTGGATCCGGATGCTGCTGTGCGCGCTCGTCCTGCTGTGCCTGGCGCCGCAGGCGAGTGCGCGGACCGCACCGCCGTCGCTGCCCCCTCCGCAAGGGGCCTTTCCCGTCGGCGAGGTCTCGTTTCCGCTGGTGGACCCGGCTCGTGCCGATCCGTGGCACCCGGCAGGCGGGCCGCGCACGCTGATGACGACGCTGCGGTACCCGGCGGTCGAGGGGCGTGGTGAGCAGGCGGAGTACATGCACCCGGAGGTCGCCCGGCAGTCCACGGCCAACTGGCTGGTGGACGTTCCGCCCGAGCAGGTCGCGGCCACGCGGACGCACGGCGAGCAGGCGGCGATCCCGAGGCCGGGCCGGTGGCCGTTGGTGGTGCTCTCGCCGGGCTTCTCGTTGCCGCGCGCCACGGTGAGCTCTCTCGCCGAGCACCTCGCTGGCAGCGGTTACGCGGTCGCCACCGTGGACCACCTGCACGAGGCGCCGATCGTGCTGCCGGACGGGCGGGTGGTGCCGTGCACCGAGCCGGTGCCGTGCGGTTTGCACGACCTGCAGCCGGTGGTGGAGTCGCGCGTCGTCGACCTGGGCTCCGTCGTCGATCAGCTGTCCGCGCTGCCGTTCGTCGACGGCGAGCGCATCGGGGTGGCGGGCCATTCCCTCGGCGGCGCGAGCGCGCTGACCCTCCAACGTCGCGACCCGCGGATCGATGCCGCGGCCAACCTCGACGGCACCCTCTACCGGCCGGAGTCCGTGGCTGGTCTCGACCGCCCGGCGCTGCTGCTGCGCAGCGGCGAAGCGTGGGAGGGCGGCCAGGATCCGACGTGGGATCAGGCGTGGCCGGGCATCCACGGCTGGAAGCGCTGGCTCGCGATCCGCGGCACGGACCACAGCTCGTTCACCGACATCTGGCTGATCATCGACCAGCTCACCGGTCAGAGCCCTCCGCTGGATCCGGCCCGGGCCATCGACGTCACCCGCACCTACCTCGCGGCGTTCTTCGACCAGCACCTCAAGCACGAACCACGACCGGTGCTGGACGCGCCGTCACCGCGGTTCCCCGAGGTGGTGTTCGTCGGGGCCGGTTGAGGTCAGAGGACGTGGGCCTGGGGTTGGTGGTGGACGGGGAAGTTGACCGAGCGGGCGATGAAGCAGACCTCGTGGATCTTGCCGTGCAGCGAGTTGGCCTCGTCGATCATCGATTCCTCGGTGACGGTCACCTGGGGCCGCAGCGTCACCTCGGTGAGCTGACCGCCGCCTCCGCGCTCGTCCATCGTCATGACGCCGTGCGCATCGTCGGTGTAGTCGACGACGACCACGCCGGCGTTCGCGCTCAGGTGCAGGAACCAGAGCATGTGGCACTGGGCGACCGTGGCGACGAGCAGCTCTTCCGGGTTCCAGCGGGCCGGATCGCCCCGGAACGCCGGATCGGCCGACGCCGCGATGGGTTCTTTCCCCTGCGCGAGGATCTCGTGCGCGCGGCTGAAAGCCCGGTAGTCGTTCGTGCCGGTTCCGAGATTCCCGGTCCATTCGATCGAGACGTCGTAACCATGCGCATTCGCCATGCGAGGAGTGTAGGCAGCGGATTGCTGACAGCCGTGGGAAAGAGAAGGACCCAGGGAAGCTCTGGGCTTCTGACCTGGGCCTTCGTTCCGTGGAGCGGATGACGGGAATCGAACCCGCGTTCTCAGCTTGGGAAGCTGATGTTCTACCATTGAACTACATCCGCATTCGTCGCGGCGGTCGCCGTTGAAAGCCGACTGCCGTTCGACGCTGCGTAGATTAGCACGGTGGGCGGGGAAGATCGACATCGGCTCCCGATACCCTGGTCGTGTGCTGCTGAGTGATCGGGACCTGCGTAAAGAGCTGGACGAGGGACGTCTCGAACTGGATCCGTTCGACGCGTCGATGATCCAGCCGTCGAGCATCGACGTGAGGTTGGACCGGTACTTCCGGGTCTTCGACAACACCCGCTACACCCACATCGATCCGTCGAAGCAGCAGGACGAGCTGACTTCGCTGGTCGAGACCCACGAGGACGAGCCGTTCGTGCTGCACCCGGGCGAGTTCGTGCTGGGGTCGACGTTCGAGTCGGTGAAGCTCCCCGACGACCTGGCCAGCCGGCTGGAGGGCAAGTCCTCGCTGGGGCGGTTGGGTCTGCTGACGCACTCGACGGCCGGGTTCATCGATCCGGGTTTCAGCGGCCACATCACGCTGGAGCTGTCCAACGTGGCGAACCTGCCGATCACCCTGTGGCCCGGCATGAAGATCGGCCAGCTCTGCCTGCTGCGGCTGTCCAGCCCCGCGGACTTCCCGTACGGGTCGAAGGAAGCGGGTTCGCGGTACCAGGGTCAGCGCGGCCCGACGTCCTCCCGCGCGTACCTCAACTTCAACGTCACCGACACCCGCCGCTGACCGCCGCCGTCACCGCTGCCTGGGCGTGAAGCAGTGCGTTGCGAAGCCGGGTGGTCACGCTTCGCGTTCCCAGTGAATGTGACGTTTTGCCAGGTAAGCGCTGTTGCCTGGAGATTTGATGATGGGTGAAACAAATCACCCTGAATCGAGCAAGGCAAGTGCGGGGTTCAGAACTTAGGATCCCTCCGCCCGGCGCTCTGGAACGATCCCGCAACGGGGCGGATCGGCGTGTGGGCAAGCGGGAGAATCGATGTCCGCATTGCAGTCGCGTGCCTCGGGCGGAACCGCCAAGCTCGGGCACGTGGTGATGATCGCCGGGGCTGCGGCTCTCGGCGGATTCTTGTTCGGCTACGACACGTCGGTGATCAACGGCGGTGTCGACGCGATCCAGGAGCACTTCGGCGTCGGCTCGGCCATGACCGGCCTGACCGTGTCGTCGGCGCTGCTGGGCTCGGCCGTCGGTGCCGGTATCGCCGGTGGCCTGGCCGACCGGATCGGCCGGATCCGGGTCATGCAGCTGGCCGCCGTGCTGTTCATCATCAGCGCCATCGGCTCGGCCGTTCCCTTCGCGATCTGGGACCTGGCGATCTGGCGCGTGGTCGGTGGTGTCGCCATCGGCATCGCCTCGGTGATCGCCCCGGCCTACATCGCCGAGGTCGCGCCCGCCGAGTACCGAGGCCGGCTCGCCTCGTTGCAGCAGTTGGCGATCGTGCTCGGCATCGCCCTGTCCCAGCTGGTCAACTACGCCCTGGCGGCGTTCGCGGGCGGCAGCGCGTCCGGGATGCTGGGGCCGATCCAGGCGTGGCAGTGGATGCTGGGCGTGGCCGCGATCCCGGCCGTGGTCTACCTCGTGGTGGCCTCCGCGATCCCGGAGTCACCGCGCTACCTGGTCGCCGTCGGCAAGCTCGACCGGGCGCGCGAAGTGCTGAACAAGATCGAGGCGGGTGACGCCGACGCCAAGATCGCCGAGATCCAGGGAGCCCTGGGCGGCGAGCGCAAGCCGAAGCTGAGCGACCTGCGCGGCAAGCTCGGCGTGCTGCCCATCGTGTGGGTCGGCATGGCGATCGCCGCGTTGCAGCAGTTCGTCGGCATCAACGTGATCTTCTACTACTCGTCGTCGCTGTGGCACTCGGTCGGCATCAACGAGGAGAGCTCGCTGCTGCTGAGCCTGTTCACCTCGATCGTGAACATCATCGGCACCCTCGTGGCCATCGCGCTGGTCGACAAGATCGGTCGCAAGCCGCTGCTGGTGATCGGTTCGGTCGGCATGACGGTCTCGCTGGCCGTGACCGGCTGGGCGTTCAGCTTCGCGCAGGTCGTCGGTGAGGACGCCATGCTGCCCGCGCAGTGGGGTGTCGTCGCGCTGATCTCGGCGAGCGCGTTCGTGCTGTTCTTCGCCGCCTCCTGGGGCGTGGTGATGTGGGTGCTGCTGGGCGAGATGTTCCCGGCGCGCATCCGCGCCGCCGCGCTGGCCGTCGGCACGGCGACCAACTGGGTGGCGAACTGGCTGGTGACGGTGAGCTTCCCGAGCATGCGGGACTGGAACCTGCCGGTCACGTACTTCATCTACGCGGCCTTCGCGGCGCTGTCGGTGGTCTTCGTGGTCAAGTACCTGAAGGAGACCAACGGCCGCTCCCTGGAGGAGATGGGCAGCTGACCCAGCTCCCCGCAGCCGCAGCCGAGGGCGTCCCCACCCGGGGGACGCCCTCGACTGCTCTCGGGGTCAGGGGCGGTAGAGGGTGAGGTCGAAGAGGTCGCCGAAGCGGGCGTTGGCGTTCTCGGCGGTGTCGAAGACCGCGAACTGGCTCCTGCCGCGTTCCAGCCAGAACAGGACCGCTCTGGACTCCAGCTCCATGCCCCAGATCTGGACCTTGTCCGGGTCGGGTTCCGTCGGTGTTCTTCTCGGCGAGGCCGAAGATCTTCGGTGTCATCGCGTTGATGGTCCGCACGGGATGCCCCCGTTGGGATCACCGCAATCGGGAATCCCGGTACCGGGTTCCCGCTGCGATCATGGAATTCGTGCGCAGCAGCCCCACGTTCCGGCGGCGTCGGCTCGCGCGGCGGATACGGCGGTTGCGGGAGGACGCCGGGCTCACCCAGGAGCAGGCCGCCGCGTCGCTGGACATGTCGACAAGTGCCCTCAGCCGGAAGGAGACCGGCGAGGTCGCCACCTCCGTCCACGAGGTGCGCTCGATGATGGACCTCTACGACGCCTACGACCCGGGGTTGGTGGATCTGGCCAGGTCGGCGAGGGCGAAGCCGTGGTGGCACGCGTACGGCATTACTAGTCGCGGTTATTTCGACTTGGAAGAAGAGGCTGTTTCGGTTCGCGACTGGCAGTCAGCGTTCCTGCCGGGATTGCTCCAGACCGAGGACTACGCGCGCGGAGTGTTCGATGGTGTGAGCGTGCTGGCGGACGAGGAGATCGACAAGGCGGTGGCAGCGCGGATGTGGCGGCGGCATCGGCTGCACGATGCGGATGAGCCGCTGTGCTTCTCGGCGGTGATCGATGAGTCGGTGCTGCGGCGACCGGTCGGTGGACCGGCGGTGATCCGGAAGCAGCTCGCGGCGTTGCTGGAGCTCATGGACATTCCGACCGTGACAGTGCAGATCATGCCCGTTGCGGCAGGCGCCCACCGCGGTCTGGAGGGCTCGTTCACGCTGCTCAGCTACGCGGATGTCGAGGAGAACGACGTCCTGTTCGTGGAGCACGCGGTCGGTTCGCTGCACATCGACAAGCCGGATGCGGTCGCGACGGCGGCGTCGACCTTCGAGCGGATGCGCGCCAGCGCCTTGAACGGTGAGGAATCGGCCGCGCTCATCAGTCGGCTAGTGTCCGACTGCTAACCCGAGCGAAGGCGCGGAACCATGGATCTATCGGATGCCCAGTGGCGAAAGAGCAGTCGTAGCGGTGGTGGCGGCGACGGGAACTGCGTTGAAGTCGCGTTCGTCAGCGAAGCCGTGGCGGTGAGGGATTCCAAGGACCCCGCTGGCCCGGCCCTGGCCTTCCCAACCGAGTCCTGGCGGCGGTTCTTAACGTCCCTCTCCGACCGCTGAAAAGCGAGAAGGGCGCCTCCCTCGCGGGAGGCGCCCTTCTCAGCTCAGAACCGTCAGCTGCTGGCGTGTTCCGCCTCGGCTGCGCCGTCCTTCTTGTCGTCGCCGCGCTTGACCGCGTTGAGCAGCAGCTGGGCGACGTCGACGACCTCGACGGACTCGTTGGCGACCTTCTCGCTCTTCCGAGCGGTCAGACCGTCGGAGAGCATCACCTTGCAGAACGGGCAACCGGTGGCGATCTTCG
>NZ_SMLA01000075.1:0-25055 GCF_004349225.1 Saccharopolyspora karakumensis | reverse complement strand
GTTTTGAAGTGGGCTCTTGTTCTTAGGTGGTTGGTGAAGAGGGTTGTTGTGGGGGGTTTGGGGCCCGGGTTGGCGGTGAGGTGCCAGTCCCGCGGCAGGGGTGTGGCCGGGGTGGGGATCTCGGTGAGGTGTCCTTCGGTGAGGTGGCGGGTCACCGCGTCCTTGGAGACGAGGGTGACGCCCAGGCCGGAGACGGCTGATTCGATGACCGCCGTGTTGGAGCCGAGGGTGAGGGTTCGGGGCGGCGGGTCCAGTTCCAGCTGGGCGAGGAAGGATTCCGTGATCGCCCTCGTGCCGGAACCGGGTTCGCGCAGCAGCCACGTCTGAGCCGACAACCAGGCGGGGGTCCCCGGATCGGGGGTGTTGGCGACGACGATGAGTTCGTGGGGGCGGGTGGCGAGGACCTCGACCTCGCGGCCGGGTTCGGGACGTCCGCCCAGCACCAGGTCGACCTCGTGGCGTTCCAGCAGCCTGCGGACGTGCTCGCGGTTGCCGACCTCCAGGCGGACGCCGACGTGCGGGTGCTGCTCGCGGAAGCTCGCCAGCACGCCGGGCAGGATCTGCTCGCCGGCGGTGGTCAAGGCCGCGATGCGCAGTTCACCGCGCTCCGGGTCGGTTTCCGCAGCGGCGGCGGTGCGGGCCTGGTCGAGGAGGCCCAGGGCGGTGCGGAGGTGGTCGGCGTAGACCTCGCCCGCGCGGGTCAACCGCAGGCCGCGCCCGTCGCGTTCCAGCAGCTGCAGGCCGAGGGACTTCTGCAGCGCGTTGAGCGCTGCCGACACCGCCGACTGGGTCACGAACATCCGGCGCGCGGCGGCGTGCACCGAGCCGGTGTCGGCGACGGCCAGGAACGTGCGCAGCTGCGTGAGCGTCATCATCAACCGTTCACTTGAGAATCGCTACGGGATTCTTGATAGACAGTTGCTCAATCGGCGGCCATCGTCAAACGCATCCACTCATCCGGGGAGGACGCATGGCAGCCGAGAACGAGCGTTGGGGCGCAGGGGTCATCCCCTACGCCGAGATGGGGTACTGGCAGCCCGACTACGAGCCCAAGCCGAGTGACGTGCTCGCCGCGTTCCGGGTGACCCCGCAGGACGGGGTGCCGCCGGAGGAGGCCGGTGCCGCGGTGGCGGGGGAGTCGTCGACGGCGACCTGGACCGTGGTGTGGACCGACCGGCTCACGACCTACGAGCACTACCAGGGCAAGTGCTACCGGGTCGATCCGGTTCCGGGTCAGCCCGGCCAGCACATCGCCTACATCGCCTACGACCTCGACCTGTTCGAGGAGGGCTCGATCGCGAACCTGACGTCGTCGATCATCGGCAACGTCTTCGGGTTCAAGGCGCTCAAAGCGCTGCGGCTGGAGGACATGCGGATCCCGCCGCACTACACCAAGACCTTCCAGGGGCCCGCGCACGGCATCGTGATGGAGCGCGAGTACCTGAACAAGTACGGGCGCCCGCTGCTGGGCGCGACCGTGAAGCCCAAGCTGGGGTTGTCCGCGCGCAACTACGGGCGGGTGGTGTTCGAGGCGTTGCGGGGTGGTCTCGACTTCACCAAGGACGACGAGAACATCAACTCCCAGCCGTTCATGCGCTGGCGGGACCGTTTCCTGTTCTGCATGGAGGGCGTCAACCGCGCTCAGGCCGAAACCGGTGAGATCAAGGGCCACTACCTCAACGTCACGGCCGCGACGATGGAGGACATGTACGAGCGGGCGGAGTTCGCCAAGGAGCTCGGCAGCGTCGTGGTGATGATCGACCTGACCGTCGGCTACACCGCGATCCAGTCGATGGCCAAGTGGGCGCGGGCCAACGGCGTCCTGCTGCACCTGCACCGCGCCGGCCACTCCACCTACACGCGGCAGAAGAACCACGGCGTGAGCTTCCGGGTCATCGCCAAGTGGATGCGGCTGGCCGGGGTCGACCACATCCACGCCGGAACGGTGGTCGGCAAGCTCGAAGGGGACCCGAACTCGGTCGCCGGGTTCTACGACGTGCTGCGGGTCAACAAGGCCGACCCGGACCCCGCCAAGGGCCTGTACTTCGAGCAGGACTGGGCGTCGATGCCGGGCGTCATGCCCGTCGCCTCCGGTGGCATCCACGCGGGTCAGATGCACCAGCTGCTGGACCACCTGGGCGAGGACGTGGTGCTGCAGTTCGGCGGCGGCACGATCGGGCACCCGATGGGCATCGCCGCGGGCGCCACCGCCAACCGGGTCGCGCTGGAGGCGATGATCAAGGCGCGCAACGAGGGCCGGGACTTCCTCGCCGAGGGGCCCGACATCCTGCGCAAGGCGGCGCGGCACAGCCGCGAGCTCGACACGGCGCTGGCCCTGTGGGGTGACGTGAGCTTCGACTACGACTCCACCGACACCCCGGACGTCATCGACACCCCGACGCTGCTGTGAGGAGACCGGACATGCGCATCACCCAGGGAACCTTCTCCTACCTCCCGGAGCTCACCGACGACGAGATCCGGGCGCAGGCGCAGTACGCGCTGGACAACGGATGGCCGCTGTCGGTGGAGTTCACCGACGACCCGCACCCGCGCAACAACTACTGGGACATGTGGGGTCTGCCGATGTTCGACCTGGTCGACGCCGCCGGTGTGCTCTACGAGGTCAACGAGTGCCGCAGGGCGTACCCGCAGCACTACATCCGGGTCAACGCCTACGACGCCTCGCTGGGCAGGCAGACCACGGCGCTGACGTTCCTGGTCAACCGCCCCTCCGACGAGCCCGGGTTCCGGCTCGACCGGCAGGAGGCGGCCGACCGGCGGCTGCGCTACAGCACCCACGCCTACGCGGTGGACCGCCCGAAGGGCGAGCGGTACTCGTCATGAGCGCGGTGATGCGGCCGGGTTTCGGCATGCGACCCGGCAAAACGGCAACGGAGACAGCGGAAACCACCCTCGCGAGAACCGAACGCGTGGATCTCGCGGCGGAGCGCGACGCGGCGGGCATCGACGAGCTGATGGCCTCGCTGGACGCGGAGCTGGTCGGGCTGCACGAGGTCAAGACCCGCATCCGCGAGGTGGCGTCGCTGCTGCTGGTGGATCGCGTGCGGCAGCGGTTCGGGGTGAGCTCGACCCGCCCGAACCTGCACATGTGCTTCACCGGCAACCCGGGCACCGGCAAGACGACCGTGGCGATGCGGATGGCCGGTCTGCTGCACCGCATCGGCTACCTCGAACGCGGGCACCTGGTCGCCGTCACCCGCGACGACCTCGTCGGCCAGTACGTGGGCCACACCGCGCCGAAGACCAAGGAGGTGCTCAAGCGGGCGATGGGCGGCGTGCTGTTCATCGACGAGGCGTACTACCTCTACCGCGCCGAGAACGAACGCGACTACGGCCAGGAGTCCATCGAGATCCTGTTGCAGGTCATGGAGAACCAGCGCGAGGACGTCGTGGTGATCCTGGCCGGTTACGGCGACCGGATGGCGGAGTTCTTCCGCTCGAACCCGGGCATGAGCTCCCGGGTGGCCCATCACGTCGAGTTCGGCGACTACGACCTCGACGAGCTGCGCTCCATCGCCGAGCTGATGTCCGAACAGGACGGTTACCGGCTGCGCGGTGAAGCGGTCGAGGTCCTGCGGGAGCTGCTCGACGAGCAGCGGGCCCAGCCCCGCTTCGCCAACGCCCGGACGGTCCGGAACCTGTTGGAACGAGCCCGGTTGCGGCACGCGAGCCGCATCGTGGACACCCGGGACGACTGCGGCCTGGACGACCTCGTCCGCCTGGAACCGGTGGACTTCAAGCCCTAGGAGCTTTTCAGGGACTTGCTTTGCTCAGCGGTGCGGGGTGGCGGAACCTGAGCGGCTTCGTGGTCTCCGTGCGCCGCTCCTGATGTATGCCAATGCACGGCGTCGCGGCGTACTCGCCACGAAGCCGCTGAAGAACCCGCGGCGGTGCGAGCTGAGTCCCACACCTGAAACAGCGGCTACGCCGCGTTGTTCAACAACACACCTAGGCCGATTCCTGGTGGGGTGGGACGGTCAGCGTCAGGGTCGTGCCGGAACCCGGGGCGCTGCGCACCTCGAGCGTGCCACCGAGCAGGCGCGCGCGTTCCCGCAGGCCGGGCAGGCCGTGGCCGGTCGGGCCGGAGCTCGCGCGCAGCGCCGCCGGGTCGAAACCCACTCCGTCGTCGCTGACCTGCAGCACCACCCCGGCGGTCGTCGTGCTCAGCCGGATCACCGCGGTAACGGCCTGCGCGTGCTTCTGGACGTTCTGCAACGCCTCCTGCGCGCTGCGGTAGAGGGCGCTCTCCAAGAACTCCGGCACGTCGCAGACCCCGGCGTCGACGTGGACGTGCAGGTCGGCGATCCCGCGCGCGAGGCTCTGCAGGCTCGCCGTCAGGCCCAGGTCGTCGAGCACCGGTGGGCGCAGGCCCGCGATCGCGTAGCGGGTCTCGTCCAGCGCCGCCCCGGCCAGCTCCTGCGCGGTGGCGATCTGCTGCTCGGCTCGAGCGGCGTCCTCGCCGACCAGGTCGCGGGCGGCCGAGAGGTGGAAGAACATGCTCACGATGCGCTGGCTGATGCCGTCGTGGATCTCGCCCGCGAGCCGCCGGCTCTCCGACTCCTGCAGCTGCACCATCCGCTCGGTGAAGCGCTCCAGCGCCTCCTCGCGGTCGGCCAGCCGCCGGTAGAGGCGGGCGTTCTCGATGGCGCCCGCGACGAGACCGGCCAGCGAGCGCAGCAGCTCGACGTCGTCGCCGAACTCGCGGCGCCGCTTGCTGTGCAGGTTGAGCACGCCCACCAGGTGGCCCAGCCGCGTGAGGATCGGCACCGACACCATCGAGGTGAACTCCTCGCCGTGCAGCTCCGGGATGTACTTGTAGCGCGGATCGGCGCGCTTGTCCTCCACGATCACCGCGGGCTCGCCGTGCGCGGCGACCCAACCGGCCATGCCCTCGCCGACGGCCAGCTCCACCCGTCCGGCGAGCCGGTCGAACGGCGGGGTCGCGCCGCAGAGCCGCAGCCGCTGCCGGTCGTCGTCGAGCAGGTGCACGAAGCACACGTCGGTGGCGGTCATCTCGGTGATGATCGCCGCGACGTTCTGCACGATCTCGTCCAGGTCCAGCCGGGAGGAGATGGTCTCGATGATGCGCATGAGCAGGTGGGCCTCCTGCTCCGCGTCGGCCATCCCCAGCGAGCTGCGCTTCACCGGTACACCCCTTCGCGCAGCGCGACCGCGATGGCACCGGCCCGGTCGCCGACCTCCAGCTTGCGGTACAGCCCGCGCAGGTGGGTCTTGACGGTCTCCTCGGTGATGAACAGCTTCGTCGCGATCGCCCGGTTCGACATGCCCGCCACCAGCAGCGACAGCACGTCGCTCTCGCGCTGGGTGATGCCCAGGTGGGCGCCGGGCCAGAACTCGCCGTTGCGGATCCGCGCCGCCGACTTCGCGACCCTGCCGGCCAGGGCCGGGTCGATGAGCACCTCGCCCTCGTGGATGCGCCTGAGGTACTCCACCAGTTCCGATCCGCGCACCCGCTTGAGCAGGAAGCCCGACGCGCCCAGCTGCAACGCCTGGTAGAGGTACTGCTCGTCGTCGTAGACGGTCAGGAACACCACCTTGCAGCCCGGTCGGTGGCCCAGGATCTCCCCGCACAGGTCCAGACCGCTGGATCCGCGCAGCCGGATGTCGAGGAGCACCGCATCCGGTTCGTGCCGCAGGATTTCGGTGACGGCCCGTGCCGGAGTGCCCGCTTCGCCGACGATCCGCACCCGTTCGGAGTGCGGTTCCAGCATCGCCTTGAGTCCGTCGAGCACCATCTGGTGGTCGTCGACGACCACCAGCCGCAACGGCTCCTCCACCCGGCCCATCGGAGAAGGGTACGCAGGCGAGGGCACCTCCGGTAGGTGACGCGGTGCCGCTCAGCCGGGGGTGGTGGCGTCGAGGAGTTCGTCCAGGTCCATCCTCCGGGCGGTGTCGACGAACGCCCTGGCGAGGATGGGCTCCGGGTCGCGGTCGTGCAGGACCAGCCCGATCGTCTTGCTGATCTGCGGCTCCGCCAGCGGGACCGCGCGCATGCCCTCCGGGACGCCGAAGCGCAGCAGCCAGGAATGGGGCAGCACGGTGGCCCACGGTCCTTCGCGCACGTGCGCGTAGAGCGCGCTGATGGAGTTGGTCTCCACCGCCGGTTGCGGCTTCGCCTGGGCCTGCTCGAACACCGAGTTGAGGATGCGGCGGTTCTGCATGTCCTCCGACAGCAGGCACAGCGGGTGCTCGGCGGCCTCCGCCCAGGTCGCCGATTCCCCGTCGTCGAGGTCGTCCTCGGCGGCCAGGAGCAGGTAGCGCTCGCTGTAGAGCGGAACCGTGCGGACGCCGGTCAGCGGCTCGTTGTCGATGTAGGTCACGCCGACGTCGAGCCCGTACTGCGACAGGCCGCGCTGGATCTCGATCGAGGTCATCGAGCTCACCTGCACCCGCACCCGGGGCTGGTCCTGGCACAGCAGCGACGTCAGGATCGGCACCACGCACAGCGCCGTCGGGATGCACCCGATCCGCAGCCGCCCGCTGAGCCCTTCCCGCATCGCCCCGACGTCCTCGATCAGCGCGTCCCGCTCGGCGAGGATGCGGTAGGCCCACTTCAGGATCCGCTCGCCCTCGGGGGTGAAGCCGATGAACCGGTTCCCCCGCTGGATGATCTGGACGTGCAGTTCGGCTTCGAGCTTGCGGATCGCCGCCGACATGGCCGGTTGCGAGATGTAGCACGCCTCTGCGGCGCGGGCGAAGTGCTTCTCGCGCGCCAGGGTCGTCAGGTATTCCAGTTGCCGCAGGAGCATGCGCGCGATGCTAATCCTCCGGCCACGGCAGCGGTGCGGCCTGAGCCGGTGTTGGGCGAACCTCGCGGGAGCGGCGCAGCCGGGAGCGGAAGAGCAGGTCCTCAGTCGCCGTCGCGGATGAGGTGGTGCAGCAGGATCAGCTGGGCGAGCCGCAGCGGTTCGTTGCGCCTGCCGTCGTCGAGCCTGCCGAGGCAGTCCGGCAGCGGGTCGGGCACGTCGAGGCCTTCCCAGATCGCCTTGGCGACCATCGTGCTCTCCTCGGGCGGGGCGTGGCCGTGGATGTGCAGGGCGTCGACCGGTCGTCCGTCGGTGTCGCGCTTGAGGGCCAGGTGCATCGCCTTGGTGGGGGCCTTGGCCAGGATCTCGGTGAAGTTGGGGTGCCGGATGGTCGGGCGCATCAGGATGGTCGCCGACAGCGGAGTGCCGGGCGGGTCGTCGCGGCCCTCGATCGGGGCGAACGAGATGACGATGTCGGCCAGGTCGCGCTGCGGCCGGATGAACCGCGCGGACTCGGGTTCCCGGCGGCCGAGCTCGGCCTTGACCTGCTCGGCCCGGTACCCGCGCTTGGCGGTGTCGCGCTGGATCTTCCACGCGGCTCGCACGTCCTCGGGCGGGCCGAGGTAGACGGTGACGTCGAAGCACGCGCGGGACAGCTTCGTGTGCAGCGGCAGCAGGCCCTCCACCAGCACGAACTCGTGCGGTTCGACCAGCACCGGCCGGGTCAGCTCGCCCCCGGAGTGGTCGTAGACGGGCTTGAGGATGGGACTGCCGGTGGCCAGCAGCCGCAGGTGCTGCTCCATGATCTCCACGTAGTTGCAGTCCGGGTGCAGCGGTGTGAAGGGCAGTTCCCTGCGCTCCCGGCGGTCGTAGCGGTGGTAGTCGTCGACGCACATCGAGGTGCTGCGCTCGGTCCCGAGAGCCTGGACCAGGCCGCGGGTCAGGGTGGTCTTGCCCGCGGCGCTGTCGCCCGCGATGCCCAGCATCGTGGGGCGGGGATTCGGTCGCTCGGCTCGGGCGCGGTGGATGCGCAGTTGCTTGTCGGGCACGGAAATCTCCCTCCGTCGGCGCTGTCCTCCGGCGCGCTGGGGTTCGAGCGGCCTGCCCTCGGCAAGCGGTCCGCTGCTCGGCGGCGAGTCCTCGACGTTACGGAACGCGCGGCGTCCCGGCCTCCCCCTGGCGGGGGATGCGGGGAAGGGGAGCGCGGAATCGTGAAAGTTGATGTCCGGTGGGAGGATTCGGCGTTCGGGGAACACCCGATCGGTGGCTTTCCTCGGCGGTTGACTAGATCAACCGCACTCCCGGTGACTGCTGCAAGTGGATGGCCGCCCTTGCCCCTGAACGTTAACCACCATTAGCGTGATCGGAGTCACGGTCCGCTGGGTCGATGACGGATGCGATGTGCGACGAGGAGGTCGTGATGGCCGGCTTGGTCCCGCCGTTGGGAATCGCGTCGAGCACGCCTGGCGGAGATTCGCTGGCCACCGCGTCGAAGGTCACCAGGGCGTGGGAGGCGTTCGCGACCGGCGAGGACATCACCTCCGACGTGCGGCCCGACATCCTCGCCTCCTGGTACCGCTGCCGCGATCAGTACGAAGTGGACCCCGCGCTCGACGTGGCTCCGCCGGCCCCCGGCTACCACGACCAAGGCCCGGACAACGACGTCATCTTCACCCAGCTCGGCGGGCTCGGGGCCCTGGCCGGGCGGGACGTCGAACTCGACGGCGGGGTCGTCGCGGTCACCGACGGCTCCGGGCGCATCCTCGGCACCTGGGGCGACCCGTCGGCTCGCCGCCGCGCCGAGCTGTCCAACATGGCGCCCTGGTCGTCGTGGTCGGAGCAGTGCACCGGCACCAACGGGATGGGCACGTCCTTCGAGGTCGCCGGCCCGGTCACGGTCACCGGCGCCGAGCACTGGTGCGAGGGCTTCCACCAGTGGGCGTGCGCGGGCATCGCCATCCGCGACGTGGTGACCGGCTCGGCCATCGCCTCGATCAACATCTCGCGCTGGGGCGCAACGCTTTCCCCGGAGGTCCCGGCCTGGCTGCAGAAGGCCGCGTCCTGCATCGAGCAGGAGATCCACCGCAGAGCCGTCGGCGAGGCCAAGCGGGTGTGCACGGCCTTCAAGCAGGAGCGCACCGATCACAGCGGCCCGCTGGTCGCCCTCGACCGGGGCGGCCAGGTCGTCGCGGCCAACGACGCCGCCCTGTCCATGCTCCGCCTGCCCGCCGACGCCCCGGCCTCGCGCGGCGCGGTCGAACCCGCCGAGCGGTCCAGACCGGACATCGCCGAACTGTCCGACGTGGTGCGCTGGGCGGCGGGACGAGCCGCGCAGAATCCACAGTGGACCGGATACGCCCAGCTGGGGGTCGCCGGCGACGGCGCGGTTCCCGCGACGCTGCGGCCGATCACCGAGTCCGACCGCGTGGTCGGGATGCTCTGCGCGTTCGGGCTGCAGGAAGGCGAGCCCTACGGCCGCGCGGGCGAGGGCGCGGCCGTGCCCATGCCGCCCCGGGTCATCGGCGTCCGCAACGACCGCCTGGTGCTGCTCGCGCCGTCGGAGGTCCGCTACGCCGAAGCGGACCGCAACACCGTGTGGCTCAGCACCGACCGCGGCCGGATCCTGGCCGCCACCAGGGGTCTGGACCACGTCGATCAGGCCCTGAGCCGCCACGGCTTCCGCCGCGTGCACCGCCGCTTCCTGGTCAACCTCCGCCGGGTCGCCGAGGTCGAACGCGGCACCAAGGGCGAGCTGTTCCTCGTCACCGACCCCCGCGTGCCCGAGCTCGTTCCGGTCTCCCGGCGCCACGCCCCGGAGATCCGCCGCCTGCTGGGCGTCTGACCGGCGCAACCGCGCTGCCGGACGGCGGGATCGGGCGCAAGCTCGGGGTGCACCGCTCGTCGTCGCGGCGATGCCGTTCGTTGGGAGTTCCGCGCCGCCGGTCGGCGATCGGTTGTCACCGCAGCGACCGATCGCTGAGGCTGTGAACTGCTGGAACGCGGAACCGAGGAGGAAATCATGACCTGGGAGACCCCTGAGTACACGGTGATCGACGTCTGCGCCGAAGTCACCGGCTACTACCACCAGCGCTGACGGCCGTGCTCGTCCACTGCCTGGGAGTCGCGGCAGGTGGCGGGTACCCGCAGTGGAACTGCGCGTGCCCCGGATGCCGCGAGGTCCGCACCGCGCCGGAGCGCGCTTCGGCGCACGCGGGCCTCGCGGTCTCCGGCACCGGTGACCGCTGGTTCCTGCTCAACGCGACACCCGACGTGCACCACCAGATCAACGCCGACCCCAGCCTGCACCCCGGCCCCGGGGCGCGGGAGACACCGGTGGCGGGAGTGCTGCTCACCGACGCCGAGTTCGATCACACGATCGGGCTGCTGGTGCTCCGGGAGGGCTCGTCGCTGGAGGTCTTCGGCACGGCGCCCGTGCTGGCCTCGCTCACCGACCACTTCCCGGTGCGAGACCTGGTCTCCGACTACGCCGACGTGCGGTGGCGGGAGGTGGAGGTCGGCAAGCCCATCGATCTCGACGAACGGCTCCAGGTGACCGCTTTCGCAACCGGGAGCAAACCGCCGCGCTACGTCGGGCACCACGCCGGGCCGGGCGACTGGGAGACCGGCTACGTGCTGCACGACCTGGTGAGCGGCGGAACCGCCGTCTACGCCCCGACCGTGCCAAGCTGGGACGAGCACTTCGCCGAGCAGGTCGCCGACGCCGATTGCGTGTTCGTCGACGGCACGTTCTGGACCGACGACGAGATGTCCCGCAGCGGAACGGGTGATCGGCCCGGCAGGTCCATGGGACACATGCCCGTCAGCGGTGCGGACGGTTCGGCGCGGCACCTGGCCGCGCTGCCCGCCCGCCGCAAGATCTACGTCCACGTCAACAACACCAATCCCATCCTCGACGAGGGATCAGCCGAGCGAGCCGAACTCGCGGCGCTGGGCATCGAGGTGGGACGTGCGGGTCTGGAGGTCGAACTATGAGGCCCTGGTCGTCGGAGGAGTTCGAGGCGGAGCTGCGCGCGGTCGGCGAAGCGCGCTACCACCACCTGCACCCGTTCAACGAGCGGATGCACGCCGGTGACCTGACCGAGGAGGAGTTCCGCGGCTGGGTGCGAAACCGCTTCTACTACCAGATCAACCTGCCGGTGAAGGACGCCTTCATCCTCACCAAGCTGCCCGACGCGGCCGAACGCCGGAAGTGGATCAAGCGCATCACCGACCACGACGGCACCACCGAGGTCGAGGGCGGCATCGAGCGCTGGGTGCGGCTCGGCGAAGCCGTCGGCCTGTCCCGCGAGGAGCTCTACGACACCCGCACCGTGCTGCCCGGCGTGCGCTTCGCCGTGGACGCCTACGTCGACTTCTGCAGGCACAAGCCGTGGCTGGAGGCGGTGGCCTCGGCGATGACCGAGCTGTTCGCGCCCGACCTGCTCAGCCGCCGCATCGTCGACGTGCAGAAGCACTACCCGTGGCTGGACTCGCGCGGCCTGGAGTACTTCCGGACCCGGCTGACCCAGCAGCCCGCCGACATCGCCCACCTGCTCGGCCTGGTGCTCGACAACGCCCGCACCCGGGAGCAGCAGGAGGCGTGCGTGCGCGCCCTGGAGTTCAAGTGCGACGTGCTGTGGACCCTGCTCGACGCGGTGCAGCTCGCCTACGGCAAGGCCGAGTGATGGACGCCGCGAGCACACCGCGCCTGGTGCCCAAGGCGATGCTCAAGCGCGACAAGGTCCGCGACGCCGACCTGCTGCTGCTTCCCGAACGCGTGGTGCGGCTCAACGCCTCGGGCGCGGCGATCCTGCGGCTGTGCGACGGGACCCGGACCGTGCGGGAGCTCGTCGACCGGCTGGAGGAGGAGTTCGGGGCCACCGGGCTCATCGACGAAGTGCTGACGTTCCTCAACGACGCGCACGACCAAGGTTGGGTGGTGTCCGGATGACCCCCGCGCCCTACGGGCTGCTGGCCGAGGTGACCCACCAGTGCCCGCTGCACTGCCTGTACTGCTCCAACCCGCTGGAACTGCGCCGGCGGGACGAGGAGATCGGCACCGAGGACTGGCTGCGGGTGATCCGCGAGGCCGCGGACCTCGGAGTGGTGCAGGTGCACTTCTCCGGCGGCGAGCCGCTGGTGCGCGGTGACCTCGCCGAGCTGGTGGCCGAGGCGCGCGGCTGCGAGCTCTACACCAACCTGATCACCAGTGGTCTCGGGTTGACCGAGGAGCGGGCGAAGTCGCTGGTCGTGGCCGGGCTCAACAGCGTGCAGCTGAGCATCCAGGGCGACACCGCCGAGGCGAGCGAACTCGTGGCCGCCACCAAGCGGTTCGACAAGAAGCGCGAGGCCGCGCGGATCATCGTCGATTCCGGGCTGCCGCTGAACATGAACGTCGTGCTGCACCGGCTCAACCTCGACCGGCTCGACGCCATCATCGACGTCTGCGAGTCGTGGGGAGCCGAACGGCTCGAACTGGCCAACACCCAGTACTACGGCTGGGGGCTGCGCAACCGGGACCTGCTGCTGCCCGGCCGCGAACAGCTCGCCGCGGCGGAGAAGGTCTACCAGCGGCGCAAGGCCGAGCTCGCCGGGCGGATGGAACTGCTGTGGATCTTGCCCGACTACTACGAGCCCTACCCGAAGCCGTGCATGGGCGGCTGGGCGCGCACCGCCCTGACCGTGGCACCGGACGGGTCGGTCTACCCGTGCCCGGTCGCCGCCGACATCGACACCCTCGACTTCCCGTCGGTGCTGGCGCACCCGCTCGACTGGATCTGGGCGAAATCGCCCGCGTTCCAGGCGTATCGGGGAACCGATTGGATGCCGGACCCGTGCCGCAGCTGCTCCCGCAAGGAGATCGACTTCGGCGGCTGCCGGTGCCAGGCGTTCGCGCTGACCGGTGACGCCTCGCGCACCGACCCGGTCTGCACGTACTCGCCGGACCACCACCTCGTGCAGGACGCGGTGGACCGCGCCAACGACACGCCCGTCGCCGCTCCCGAACCGGTCTACCGCCGCCCGCGCGCGGCCGCGGAGTGACCGCGGTTCGTCACCGAAATCCCGCCGTTCGTGCTCGATCACCCGCCGCCGGTACCGGATTCGTTGTCCACTCCGGAACCGGCGCGCGAGGGTGGTCGAAACGGACCGGTCTCGACTCGGCGTGCCGGGTCGGGCCACGCCGGTGGCGGCGCGAGGCGACCCCGACCGCTGTCGCCGCCACCGGCGCCCTTGTCGCCGAGAGGATGCAGCAGATGATCAAGTCGCGCGCGGTGATCGCACAGGGGAAGGGCGAGCCGGTCGAGGTGGTGCGGATCGACCTGCCCGAACCCGGGCCCGGCGAGGTGCTGGTGCGGGTGCAGGCGTGCGGTGTCTGCCACACCGACCTGCACTACCGGGAAGGCGGCATCAACGACGAGTTCCCGTTCCTGCTCGGCCACGAGGCCGCCGGTGTCGTCGAAGCGGTGGGGCCCGGCGTGTCGGACGTGTCCGAGAACGACTTCGTGGTGCTGAACTGGCGCGCGGTGTGCGGGCAGTGCCGCGCCTGCTCGCGCGGCAAGCCCTGGTACTGCTTCGACACCAACAACGCCGACCAGCCGATGCGGCTGGAGGACGGCACGGAGCTGTCCCCGGCTCTGGGGATCGGGGCCTTCAGCGAGCGCACGCTCGTCCACGCCGGTCAGTGCACGCGCGTCGACCCGGCCGCGCGGCCGGTCGTGGTCTCGCTGCTCGGGTGCGGTGTCATGGCCGGGATCGGTGCGGCGATCAACACCGGTGGCGTGACCCGCGGCGACTCGGTGGCCGTGATCGGCTGCGGCGGCGTCGGCAACGGTTCGATCGCCGGAGCGGCGCTGGCCGGCGCGGAGAAGATCATCGCCGTCGACCGGGACCCGAAGAAGCTCGCCTGGGCCGAGGAGTTCGGAGCCACCCACACGGTCAACGCCGCCGAGACCGACACCGTGGCCGCCGTCCGGTCGCTCACCGGAGGCAACGGCGCGGACGTCGTCATCGACGCCGTCGGCCGGCCGGAGACCTTCGAGCAGGCGTTCTACGCCCGCGACCTGGCGGGCACGGCGGTGCTGGTGGGCGTGCCGACCCCGGAGATGGAGATCAAGCTCCCGCTGCTGGACGTCTTCGGCCGGGGCGGGGCGGTGAAGTCCTCCTGGTACGGCGACTGCCTGCCCAGCCGCGACTTCCCGATGCTCACGAACCTCCACCAGCAGGGCCGCCTGCCCCTCGACAAGTTCGTCACCGAGGAGATCACCCTCGACGAGGTCGAAGACGCCTTCGCCAAGATGGGACGCGGAGAAGTCCTGCGCTCCGTGGTGGTCTTCTGAGGCGGGCTCTCGAACCGCGTGCGAGCGGCGTAGCCGCGAGCCGTGAGGACCACCTGAGCAGCTCGCACCGCCGCGGGTTCTGATACGTCTTCCGGCGAGGACGCCGCGACGCCGCGCATCGACATGCTCAAGGAGTGGCGCACGGAGTCCAGGAGGCGTATCAGGTTCCGCTACCCGCACCGCCATGCAAGACGAGTTCAGGATCGGTTTCCGCGGCGTCACAGCGGTCGGCCTATGTCGACGTGGACCACCACCTCGTCGCCGCAGATCTCGACCTGGTGGGTGCGGAGGGGTTCGGTGGCCGGCGGGCAGAGGGGTTCTCCGCTGCGGACGTCGAAGCGTGACAGGTGCACCGGGCACTCCAGCGACGTGCCGTCGAAGTGGCCGTCGCTGAGGACCGCCCAGGCGTGCGAGCACACGTCGTCGATCGCGTAGAGCCGCCCGGCGACGTTGAACACCGCGACCGGCGGGAGGGTGTTGAGCCGTCGCACGGTTCCGGGCGGGAACTCGTGCAGTCGGCACACTCGGACTCGATGCGTGGCCGGGGGCATCGATGCCACTCCTTCCGCCAGAGCTCCGGTGGCGCCGGCGGTCGCACCGGCCCCGCTGACGACGGTGCCGCAAGGTCCTCGACCGATCCGGCGGGCGGATGGTGAGGTCCTTGCGGCACTCGTGCGGTTCGAGCCGCGTGGTGGGAGCGGTGGATCAGTCCTCGTCGGCGCGGTGCAGGTAGCCGGTGACCTCGGCGCAGACGTCGATCACGGTGTATTCAGGGGTTTCCCAGGTCATCGCATTCTCCTCAGGTTCGTCTCGGCCGGTGGCCGTTTTTCCGGCCGCAGCGGGAGCCGGGTGGGTTGGGCGGCAATTCCCGAATTCCGCGCTGGAATTTCAAGTTAGGCGCACCCGTGACACCTGGGCAAGCCGGGCGGGACGAGTGCGCGAGGAGCTCGCACGAGCGGCGGGGGAGCGAAAACCAGCGGCGCTTCCCGCGGTGCCCGAAAGACGATCATGAACTGACGCGTACGGGTGAAAACGCTGGTCGCGGCCGGTCTCGCAGCGTGCGCGAAAAGGCCGGAAAAGGCGCGGAAATGGTGCGCAAAAAGGTCCTGTCCAGCGATGATGCGAGAAATTCGGTGACGCGGAGTACGCATCGATCGGTGGTGCTTATCGATGCATAAAAACGCGTGCGTTGAACTCTGGGCGACGCGGCGCGACGGTAGACCCAATCTACAACGGAGTGGAGCCGCAGATGACGATAGCGGAACGAGTGCGCGGCGTTGTCGAAGCGCACCGGGGCGAGCGCGGAGCCCTGCTTCCCATCCTGCACCACCTCCAGCGGGAGTTCGGCTGGATCGATCCGCAGGTGGTCCCGGTCCTGGCCGAAGAGCTCAACCTCTCGCGGGCCGACGTCCACGGAGTCATCTCCTTCTACACCGATTTCCGCTCCGAACCCGCGGGCACCACCACGGTCAAGATCTGCCGAGCCGAGGCGTGCCAATCGGTCGGCGCCGAACGGCTCGTGGCCGATGCCGAGCAGGTCTTCGGCGTCAAGGTCGGCCAGACCACCCCCGACCGCTCGGTGACCCTCGACCAGGTGTTCTGCCTGGGCAACTGCGCGCTCGGACCCTCCGCGCAGGTCAACGGAAGGCTGCACGGCCGGGTGGACCGCAGCCGGCTCGTCGAGATCCTCGCGGAGGGCAACGCGTGATCACCGTCTACGTACCCCAGGACTCCGCGTCGGTCTCGGTCGGCGCGAACGAGGTCGCCGCAGCCATCCAGCGGGCGGCCGACGAGCCGATCAGGTTGGTGCGCAACGGCTCTCGCGGCATGCTCTGGCTCGAACCGCTCGTCGAGGTCGAGACCGAGCGCGGTCGCGTCGGCTACGGCCCGGTCACCCCGGGCCGGGTGCCGGAGCTGATCGCGGCCGGGATGCTGCGAGGAGCCGACCACGAGCTGTGCCAGGGCGCGGTCGAGGACCTGCCGTGGATGCGCGACCAGCAGCGGCTGTGCTTCGCCCGCGTCGGCGCCACCGACCCGCTGTCCACATCGGACTACGAAGCGCACGGGGGCTTGCGCGGACTGCGCGCGGCGCTGGCCGCCGCACCCGCCGAGGTCGTCGAGGAGGTCACCACTTCCGGCCTGCGCGGGCGCGGCGGCGCCGGATTCCCCGCGGGCATCAAGTGGAACACCGTGCTCCAGGCCGAGGGGCCCGCGAAGTTCGTCTGCTGCAACGCCGACGAAGGCGACTCCGGGACCTTCGCCGACCGGATGCTCATGGAAGGCGACCCGTTCTGCCTCATCGAGGGCATGACCATCGCCGCCCACGCCGTCGGCGCCACCGAGGGCTACATCTACGTCCGCTCCGAGTACCCCGACGCCGTGCGCACCCTGCGCCGCGCGATCGACGCAGCCTACGCGGTCGGCTGGCTCGGCGAGGGAGTGCTCGGATCGGAGCTCACGTTCGACCTGTTCGTGCGCGTCGGTGCCGGTGCCTACATCTGCGGCGAGGAGACCTCCATGCTGGAGAGCCTGGAGGGCAGGCGCGGCATGGTGCGCTCCAAACCGCCGATCCCGGCGATCACCGGGCTGTTCGGCAAGCCCACGGTGGTCAACAACGTGCTCACCCTGGCCAGCGTCCCGGCGATCCTCGCCGACGGCGGTGCGCCCTACGCCGAGCTCGGCGTGGAGCGCTCGCGCGGCACGCAGGTCTTCCAGCTGGCGGGCAACGTCGCGCGCGGCGGTGTCTTCGAATCCGCCTTCGGCATCACCATCGAGGAGCTGGTCAACGGCTACGGCGGCGGCACCCGATCCGGGCGGCCGGTGCGCGCGGTGCAGATCGGCGGGCCGCTGGGCTCCTACGTGCCGCCCGAGCGGTTCGACCTGCCGATGGACTACGAGGCGCTGGCCGAGGCGCAGGCGATGCTCGGCCACGGCGGCATCACCGTCTTCGACGACACCGTGGACATGGCGGCCATGGCGCGCTTCGCGTTCGAGTTCTGCGCCGAGGAGTCCTGCGGCAAGTGCACCCCGTGCCGGGTCGGCGCGGTGCGCGGCGTCGAGGTCGTCGACCGCATCGTCGGCGGCCAGGACCGCGACGGCAACCTCGCCGTGCTGGGCGACCTGTGCGAGCTGATGACCGACGGATCGCTGTGCGCGATGGGCGGGCTGACCCCGAACCCGGTGCGCAGCGCGCTGGCGCACTTCCCCGAGGACTTCCTGAAGGAGGCGAAGTAGGCGATGGGTCTGCTCAAGGAACCCGACTACGGCACCCCGGCCAGGGCGGGGGAGGCCACCGTCACCGTCGACATCGACGGCGTGCCGGTCACCGTGCCCGAGGGCACCTCGGTGATGCGCGCCGCGGCCGAGTCCGGCACCGACATCCCGAAGCTGTGCGCCACCGACAGCCTGGAAGCGTTCGGCTCGTGCCGGCTGTGCCTGGTGGAGATC
The DNA here is from genome assembly GCF_004349225.1 of Saccharopolyspora karakumensis. Taxonomy (NCBI): domain Bacteria; kingdom Bacillati; phylum Actinomycetota; class Actinomycetes; order Pseudonocardiales; family Pseudonocardiaceae; genus Saccharopolyspora; species Saccharopolyspora karakumensis. Next base: position 7,483 of record NZ_SMLA01000075.1, on the reverse strand, counting down.
GACGGCCGCAAGGGCACCCCGGCCTCGTGCACCACACCGGTCGCCGAGGGCATGAAGGTCAGCACCCAGACGCCGAGGCTGGAGAAGCTGCGCCAGGGCGTCATGGAGCTCTACATCTCCGACCACCCGCTGGACTGCCTGACGTGCTCGGCCAACGGTGACTGCGAGCTGCAGGACATGTCCGGTGTGGTCGGCCTGCGCCAGGTCCGCTACGGCTACGAGGGCGCCCACCACCTCGACGCGCCCACCGACAGCAGCAACCCCTACTTCGACTTCGACGCCTCCAAGTGCATCGTGTGCTCCCGATGCGTGCGGGCCTGCGACGAGGTGCAGGGCACCTTCGCGCTGACCATCGAGGGGCGCGGCTTCGACTCCAAGGTCGCGGCCGGTGCCGGTGACCCGTTCCTGGAGTCCGACTGCGTGTCCTGCGGAGCGTGCGTGCAGGCGTGCCCGACGGCGACGCTGCAGGAGAAGTCGGTCGTCGACCTGGGCATGCCGACCCGCTCGGTGCTGACCACCTGCGCTTACTGCGGGGTGGGTTGCTCGTTCAAGGCCGAGCTGCGCGGCGACGAGCTGGTGCGGATGGTGCCGTACAAGGACGGCGGAGCCAACGAGGGCCACTCCTGCGTCAAGGGCCGCTTCGCCTTCGGCTACGCCACGCACCCGGACCGGCAGCTCAACCCGATGATCCGCGAGCGCACCACCGATGAGTGGCGCGAAACCGATTGGGAGACGGCGATCTCCTACGTCGCCGAGAAGTTCCGCGACATCCAGGCCCGGCACGGTTCGAACGCCATCGGCGGCATCACCTCCTCGCGCTGCACCAACGAGGAGGTCTACGTGGTGCAGAAGATGGTGCGGGCGGCGTTCGGCAACAACAACGTCGACACCTGCGCCCGCGTCTGCCACTCGCCGACCGGCTACGGCCTCAAGCAGACCTTCGGGACCTCGGCGGGCACGCAGGACTTCCGGTCCGTGGCGGCCTCCGACGTGATCGTGGTGATCGGCGCCAACCCGACCGACGGGCACCCGGTGTTCGCCTCCCGGATGAAGCGCCGGCTGCGGGAGGGCGCGAAGCTGATCGTCATCGACCCGCGGCGGATCGACCTGGTGCGCAGCCCGCACGTCGAGGCCTCGCACCACCTGCAGCTCGCGCCGGGCACCAACGTCGCGCTGGTCAACGCGCTGTCGCACGTGGTGGTCACCGAGGGGTTGACCGACGAGTCGTTCGTGGCCTCGCGCTGCGAGGGATTCGACGACTGGGCGGAGTTCATCGCCCGCCCGGAGAACAGCCCGGAAGCGGTCGAGTCCATCACCGGTGTTCCCGCCGAGCAGGTCCGCGAGGCCGCGCGGCTCTACGCCACCGGCGGCAACGGAGCGATCTACTACGGGCTGGGCGTCACCGAGCACAGCCAGGGCTCCACGATGGTGATGGGCATGGCCAACCTCGCCATGGTCACCGGCAACATCGGCCGCGAGGGCGTGGGCGTCAACCCGCTGCGCGGGCAGAACAACGTGCAGGGCTCCTGCGACATGGGTTCGTTCCCGCACGAGCTGTCCGGCTACCGGCACGTCGCCGACGACGCGGTGCGCGAGGTGTTCGAGAAGCTCTGGGAGCGCCCGATCCTGCCCGAACCGGGGCTGCGGATCCCGAACATGTTCGACGCCGCCGTCGACGGCAGCTTCCGGGGCCTGTTCGTGCAGGGCGAGGACATCGCCCAGTCCGACCCCAACACCCAGCACGTCGCGGCGGCGCTGTCGGCGCTGGAACTCGTCGTGGTGCAGGACCTGTTCCTCAACGAGACCAGCAAGTTCGCCCACGTGTTCCTGCCGGGCACCTCGTTCCTGGAGAAGGACGGCACGTTCACCAACGCCGAGCGGCGGATCAACCGCGTCCGCCCGGTGATGGTGCCCAAGAGCGGCAAGGACGAGTGGCAGGTGGCCTGCGAGATCGCCCAGGCCATGGGCTACGACATGCACTACGACCACCCGCGCGAGATCATGGACGAGATCGCCTCGGTGACACCGACTTTCGCCGGCGTCTCGTTCGGCAAGCTCGACGAGCTGGGCAGCGTGCAGTGGCCGTGCAACGACAAGGCGCCCGAGGGCACGCCGATCATGCACTCCGAGGAGTTCGTGCGCGGCAAGGGCAGGTTCGTGCTCACCCCGTTCGTGGCGACCCGCGAGCGCAGCACCCGCCGGTTCCCGCTGGTGCTCACCACCGGCCGCATCCTGTCGCAGTACAACGTCGGCGCGCAGACCCGCCGCACCGCCAACGTGGCCTGGCACCCGGAGGACGTGCTGGAGATCCACCCGCACGACGCCGAGGACCGCGGCATCTCCTCGGACGACGTGGTGAACCTGTCCAGCCGGGTCGGCACGACGTCGCTGCGCGCGAAGATCTCCGACCGGATGCCGGTGGGCGTGGTGTACACGACGTTCCACCACCCGGTGACCGGCGCGAACGTGGTGACCACGGAGAACTCCGACTGGGCCACCAACTGCCCGGAGTACAAGGTCACCGCCGTGCAGGTCGCCAGGGAGACCAGCGGGGAGAAGGCCGAGGCCGAGCAGCGGGAGGCGGTGCTGACCGAGTCATGAGCGCCGAGGTGTCACCGCAGGTGCGGATGGCCAACGACATCGCCATCCAGTTCGCCCACCTCCCGCCCGGCCAGGCGGCGCGGGAGGTGGCCCACCACATCAAGATGTTCTGGGACCCGAGGATGAGGGCCGAGCTGGACCGGCTCGCCGACTCACCGCCCCAGGACATGGACCCCCTGGCACTCGAAGCGGCCCGCCTGCTCCGCAGCGCGGGCGCCGGAGCCGGCTGACGGCTCCCACCGCAGAGGGGACGGTTCCCGTCGGGACCGTCCCCTCGTCCACGATCAGGCGGGAACCGCCGTCCGGCGGCGCGCGGCGAGGTCCCGGGCCGCGGTCTGCGGGGTGGTTCCGCTCTCGCGCGCGTCGGTGAGGATCTCGGTCACCGTCGCGCCGATCGCGGTGATGCGCCGGGTCGTCTCCTCCTCGGTGAGGCCGAGCTCCTCGCGGCAGACGGCGTGGATGATGCCTCCCGCGCTCGCCACGACGTCCGGCACCCACGTGACGCCCCGCTCGTGGAGGGTGGAGCCGACGCCGTCGTGGGTGAGCTGGTTGTTGGCCGGTCCGACGATCAGCCGGGCTCGGCACGTTCGGGCCCGTTCCTCGGACAGCAGCCCTCCGACGGCGGCCGGCACCAGGACGTCGAACTCCTCGCCGAGCAGGTCCTCGGTGCTCCAGGTCAGTCCTGCCGCTTCGGCGACCGCGCGCCTGCTCCCGTCGAGGTCGCCGGTGGTCACAGCGCATCCGCGCGCGGCGAGCTCGTCGGCGACCAGGCGGCCGACGCTGCCGTACCCGATCACCCCGACCCGCAGGTCCGCGCCGGTGCCGAAGACGTGGTCAGCGGCCGCGTCCAGCGCGGCGAGCACGCCCCGGGCCGTGGCGGTGCTCGAATTGCCGCTCCCGCCGCCGGACTCCGGCCGGCAGAACGCGAGGCCGCCCGTCAGCCCGTGGATGATCTCCATGTCCTCCGGGGTCGAGCCGATGTCGGGGCCGGTCAGGTAGGCGCCGTCGAGCGAGGTGATCACCTCCGCGAGGTCTTCGAGCACCAGCAAGCGGTCCCTCTCGTCGAGGACGGCGTCGGCGTCCATGATCACCGACTTGCCGCCGCCGTGCGGCAGCCCCGCCAGGGCCGCCTTCTCGGTCATCGCGCGGGAGAGGCGCACGACGTCGTCGAGCCCGTCGCGCCAGTGCGAATACGACGTGATCCGGCAGCCGCCGATGGCCGGGCCCGCCTGGGTGGAGTGGACGGCCACGGCGATCACGACGCCCGAGCGGCGTCCGCGCACCACGCGCAGCTGTTCGTGGTCGAGTGCGTCGGGAGAGGAATCTGATCGGCTCATGAGCGCCAGTCTGGTACGAATTCGGGAGTTGGCGCTTCCAGTTCGTTGATATGTTCGGGAAGTGAGTGAAAATCCGAACATGGATCGGACGGACCGGTTGATCCTGGAGGCTCTCCAGCGAGATGCCAGGATTCCCATGCGCGACCTGGCGGAGCTCGTGGGTGCCGCGCCCTCGACGTGCTCCGAACGCGTCCGGCGCCTGGAAGCCCGCGGCTTGATCACCGGGTTCCACGCGGCCGTGGATTTCAACGCGCTCGGCCGGGCGGTGGAGGCCATGGTGTTCGTCCAGGTCCGGCCCCTGAGCCGTCAGCTGATCGACCAGTTCCACGCCGACGCGCTGGCCATGACCGAGGTGATCGCGATCTTCGGCCTCGCCGGCGGCGACGACTTCCTGCTGCACGTCGGCGTTCGCGACGTTCCCGCGCTGCACGCGTTCCTCGTCGACAGCCTGAGCAACCGCCGCGAGATCGTCCAGTTCCGCAGCTCCATCGTCTACCGCCACGACCACAAGAAGGCCTTGGAGGACCTCACCCCGACCGACGGCTGAACGCCCGGGCTCGCACGTGGTCGCGCGTGTTTGCCGGGAGGTGGTGCCGGGTAGGTCATCGGGAAGTTGCGACCGTTCGTGACGGGAGGGACGTCATGCCGCAGAGCGCGTGGAACTCCAAGGAGGAGCGGCAGTACGAGCACATCAAGCAGGGCACCAAGAAGCGCGGGTCCAGCGAGGGCCGGTCGGAGGAGATCGCCGCCCGGACGGTGAACAAGAACCGCGCGCAGAAGGGAACGGCCAAGCAGCGCAGCAAGGTCTCCACCGAGGACATCCCACCGCAGCGGCGTGGCGGCAAGCGCTCCGGGAACCGGCAAGGACCCGGCGGCCGCACCAAGCAGCAGCTCTACGAGGACGCCAAGCGCGAGGGAATCGAAGGCCGTTCCAAGATGACCAAGGAGGAGCTGCAGAAGGCCCTCTCGCGGAGGTGAGGGGAGTTCGGGCGTGGCCACCGGTCACGTCCGGACGATTTTCGTTCGGGAAGCAAATCGGGACTTCGCGTTCGTCGCGGAACCGCTCCGGAACCGGCGACGTCGGAGCGGGTGTAGGCGGCGGCTGAGAGCGACGGCATCGGTCACGAGCCGAGAACCGTTGCGCGAGTGGAAAATGCGGAGTCACCGATGTTGACCGAACGAACCAGCGAGTTAGCCCGAATATCCGAATCCCTCGCCGAGTGCGAGCGGGGCAGGGGGCGGGTCGTGCTCATCGGCGGCGCGCTGGCCACGGGCAAGACCGCCTTGCTGGACGCGCTCGGTGACCTCGTCGGGGAGCGGGCGGCGCTGCTGCGCGCGGTGGGTTCGCGCGCGGAGCGGGAGCTGCGGCTGGGCGTGGTGACCCAGCTGCTCGCCGGAGCGGAACCCGTCGCGCGCGACCGGGTGGCCCGCCTCGCCGAGTCGCCGCTGGATGCCCGATCGCTGGAGGAGGTCGGCGCGCTGCTGCTGGAATCGGCCGGTGAGCGCCCGGTGGTGCTGGCCGTCGACGACGTGCACTTCGCCGACCCGGAGTCGCAGCAGGCGCTGCTCTACCTGCGCAGGAGGATCGCCTCCGCGCGCGTGCTGCTGGTGCTGACCGAGTGGGAGCGCCCGAACCTGGCGCGCGAAGCCCCGCACGCCGAGCTGGCCCGCCGGCCCGATCGCCGGATCGACCTCGGCCCGCTGGCGGAATCCGGCGTGGCCGAACTCCTCGACGTCGAAGACGACTGCGCCGCAACCGCTTTCGATCTCACCGGCGGAAACCCGTTCCTGCTCGAGGCGCTGCTGGAAGACGGTCTCGCGGTGGGGGCGCACTTCCGGCGAGCCGTGCTGGACAGCCTGACCCGCTGGGACGCCGATTTCCTCGCCGTGGCCGAAGGCGTTGCGGTGCTGGGCGATTCGGCGTCACCGGCCCTCGTCGCCGAGCTGCTGACGATGACCGCGCGCTCGGTCGGTCCCGTGCTCGACGCGCTCGACGCCGCCGGGCTGCTCCGCGACCACCGCCTGCGCCATCCCGACGTCCTGCTGGAAAGCCTCGCGCCCGCCGACGCGGCCAGGCTGCACGCCCGCGCCGCCGAACTGCTGCACCGCCGCGGCGCCCCGGCCGTGGAGATCGCCCGCCACCTCACCGCGGCCGGTGCGGTACCCGGGCGCTGGGCGATGCGCCCCTTGCGCTACGCCGCCGAGCAGTCCCTGGTGGACGATCCCGAACTCGCGGTCGGCTGCCTGGAACTCGCCCTGAACGCCTCCGACGACGACTGCGAGCGGGTCGAGCTGCGCGCCGCCCTGGTCCGCGCGGCCTGGCGCATCAACCCCTCCATCGCCGCCCGCCACCTAGGCCCGCTCGCAGACCGGAGGGACCTGTGCTGGCGCGATGCCGTCCCGGTGGCCCGCCTGCGGCTCTGGCAGGGCGATCCGGGCGCGGCAGGAGAGCTCCTGCGCACCACGCGCGCGCACGACGGCGAGCCCCATCCCCGCGCGGCCGCCGAACTGCGCGTCGCCGCCGAGTGGATCCACGGCCGTTCCCTCGACGTCGAGCCGCTGACCAGCGGGGACATCACGTGGCAGGCGACCGCCGGACTCGTCGGGGTGTGGACCCGGGAATTGCCGGGGGAGGTGCTGCGCGCAGCCGAGCACGTCCTGCAGAGCTGCGAGGGCGAGGTGCTGCCCGAAGCGGCCTCCGCCGCCGTGCTCGCCCTGGACCACGCGGGCCACGTCGAACGGGCCCGGCACTGGTGCGAGGCGCTCACCGCGCAGGCCCGCAGGCACGGCGCCACCACCGCGCAGGCGCTGATCGGCGCGGTCCGCGCCGACATGTCGTGGCGACGCGGCGACCTCATCGCCGCCGAGGCGCAGGCGCAGGAGGCGCTGCGACTGCTGCACCCGCAGACGTGGGGAGTGCTGGTGGGCCTGCCGCTGTCCACGCTGATCCACGTGAACACCGCGCTGGGCCGGCACGACACCGCGGCAGGCCTGCTCACGCGCCCGGTCCCGGACGAGATGGCCGCGACCACCTTCGGTCTCCGCCACCTGCACGCCACCGGCAGGCACCACCTGACCAGCGGGCGCACCCTCGCCGCCCTGGACGCCTTCGAACGGGTCGCCACCCGCATGCGAGGCGGTGATCGGGCGATCCCCACGACGATCCCGTGGCGCGGCGACCTCGCCCACACCTACCTGCTGCTGGGCAGAAGACGCGAGGCCCGCGAACTGGTCGCCGAGCAGCTCGCCGGCACCTCCGGCGGCGTGCGGATCCGCGCGATCACGCTGCGCGTCCTGGCCGCGTGCAGCGAACCCCGGCAGCGCGTCGCGGTGCTGCGCGAAGCCATCCAGCTGCTGGAGCGATGCGGCGACCGGCTGGAACTCGCCCGCGCGCTGACCGACCTCAGCCAGGCGCACAGCGAGCTCGGGCAGCTCCGCAACGCACGCCTGGTGCTGCGCAAGGCCGACCAGATGGCCAAGGCGTGCCAGGCCGACGTCCTGTCCCACCGGCTCCACGACTCCCTCGACGCAGCCCGCCCCGAAAC